>CAZXZK010000001.1:0-9014 GCA_964645295.1 uncultured Cytophagales bacterium
TCAGAAAATTTAGTCGATTTATTAAACGAATTATTTAATTTAGAGAAAGAAAAGAGTGAAAAGTGAAGAGCGCTAGCCACCCTGTGAAGAGAATTAGAATCAGTATTCCCTATTCACTATACACTATTCACTATTCACTATTCACTATTCACTACTATTCTACTATTCTCCTATTCTACTTTAAATAATCATGAATTCTAAAATCATCTTAAAATTAACAAAATATTGTGCTTATCAAGAGCGATGTGAATCTGAGATAAAAAGGAAATTGACAGATTTAGAAGTAGAATCCAATGAATGGGATGAATATTTTGATTATTTAGAGCAAGAGGGCTATTGGAATGAAGCTCGGTTTGTAGAAGTATTTTGTCGATCCAAATTTAGAATAAAATCCTGGGGAAAATTCAAAATAAAATCAGAATTACAGAAAAAAGGTATTCCAGAAAAATTAATTCTTCCTGAAATTGAAAAATTAACAGGTAAGGAATATGATTCCCGATTAAAAGAATTATTAATTAAAAAAATGGATCAGCTAAAAGGTAATAACCCTCTGCAAATCAAGCAAAAAACCTATCGCTACGGATTAAGCAAAGGCTTTAGCTCAGAGGAAATCTTGAAATATTTAGAAGATTTTTAGAAGTAATTATGATTCTTTAAAAATTAATTCCCTTAACAATTTTTGAGAAGTTAATAAGTCTAATTACTTTTGTGAAATCAAAGAGGGGTGTCCGAGTGGTTGAAGGAGCACGCCTGGAAAGTGTGTATAGGTCTAAAGCCTATCGAGGGTTCGAATCCCTTCCCCTCTGCAAATAAACCAATCCCTGAATTCGTTCATGAAAAAACGTTGGTTAGTTCAAGCCATATCTGGTATATTACTCACTGGCACAGGTCTTTGCATGGCTATTGATGCTGGTTTTGAGAAATTCCAAGGTAAGCCCTATATTTTATACGGCACCCTCTCCCTAATTATTTTCATGGCAGGTATTAACCTAATCATCGATGCAGATAATTATAAAAAATAGTATGCTTGCATAATAAATTTTTATTTTATAACTTTCTGCTAACAAACATTTATCATTATGGCTAGAGAATATGATCGTCGAAATCTGGACTTCATCCTTAAAGAAGTTATGAATTATGGTTCACTGTGTAATTACCCTTATTATGCAGATTATGCGCCCGATATGTTTGATATGGTCTTAGACGCCGGTGAGGCTATCGCCGAAAAATATCTTCGTCCGCATTATGTAGACTCAGATAGAAAACCCGCAGAGCTAGTCAAGGGTACAGTGCAGGTTCACCAAGGTGTAGAAGCCTATGTAAAAGAACTAGGAGAATCTGGAATGATTGGGGCCACCTTTACCATTGAGAAAGGTGGACAACAATTACCTTCTATCGTGGCTGGTGCAAATGAATTTATCCGAGGTGCAGCTCATAATTCTTTTGTTATGTTTACCGGCCTTGCAAACGGCGCAGCCCATCTTATTGCAAGTTTTGGCTCAAAAGAACTACATGACCAGTTTGTTCCAAAGATGCTTACCGGAAAATGGTTAGGAACGATGTGTCTAACAGAACCTCAAGCTGGTTCTTCTTTGAATGATGTCGTAACCGCCGCCTCACCCAAAGAAGATGGTTCCTATTCGATTAAAGGACAAAAAATATTCATTTCAGGTGGGGATAATCATTTTTCAGAAAATATCATTCACCTGGTCTTACCAAGGGCATTTCCCTTTTTGTTGTTCCAAAAAGAATCGAAAAAAATGGCTCCCTAAATTCAAATTTTGTTAAATCTATTGGAGTTTTCCATAAAATGGGACAAAAATCGTGTCCTGCCATGCACCTATCCTTTGGAGATGATGGAGAAACTATTGGCTATTTAGTAGGTGAGCCTAATATGGGACTAAAATACATGTTCCAAATGATGAATGAGGCTAGAATTGGAGTAGGTTTAGGAGGTGCTTATATTGCCTCTGCAGCCTATCTTTATTCAAAACAATATGCCAATGAGAGAGCCCAAGGTAGGTTGTTGACCAATAAAGACCCAGAAGCAGAACCAACCTTAATCAAAAATCATCCAGACGTTCAACGGATGCTTTATACCCAAAAAGCGATCGTTGAAGGAGGCATGGGCTTATTGTTTCAATGCTTATTGTTTGATGATTATGCAAAATGCATGGAGAGAGAAGAGGCAGAAACCTACCATGAGATTCTAAATCTATTAACCCCTTTAGCCAAATCCTATCCTGCAGAAGCAGGAATTCAATCTGTTAATTTAGGTTTGCAGGTATTAGGTGGTTACGGATATACAGAAGACTTCCCACTCGAACAAATGGCGAGAGATGTCAGAATTATGTCGATCTACGAAGGTACCACAGGTATTCACGGTTTAACAATCCTAGGAAGAGAAATTCCTGCAAAGGGTGGAAAAGCAATCATGGCATTAGGAAAAATGATTCAGGCGGATATCGAAAATGCATTGAAAAATCCTAAAACTGAAAAATATGCAGCTGAACTAGGTAAAGAATTAGCCACCATGCAAAAGGTTATTGAAACAAAATTAGCTATAGCCATGACAGGAAAAGTGGATGAATTTTTGGCTGATTCTACGCTATTCATGGAATATTTTGGCTTAATTGTGGTGGGATGGCAATGGTTAAAGCAAGGACAAATAGCAGTAGAAAAATTGGAATCTGGTGCCCTAGCAAGTGATAAAGAATTTTATGAAGATAAATATCATACTATGAAATTCTATTTCCATTATGAATTCGTTAAAACATTGGGACTTTCAAAAAGACTTTTAGATTCAGAAATTTTAACGATATTTAAAGATTAATTTAATTCACTTTATGAAAAAACTATTTTTTATCATAAGCATGTTCATGTTTAGCATGACTGCTTTCTCCCAAGTAGAGTCTAAATATGACCACAAAGTATTATTTCACCCATTAGAAAATTATCAATATAATTCCTTGTATCGTTCGGGTTCAGGAAGACCTGGGCCGGAATATTGGCAAAATTCCGCAGATTATAAAATCAATGTGGACTTTGATGATCAAAAAAGAAAAATTCAAGGAAATGTAGAGATCATCTACAAGAATAATTCTCCTGAGGATTTACCTTTCTTATGGTTGCAATTGGACCAAAATTCATTTAGCTTGGATTCAAGAGGGACTAAAACTACTCCACTAACAGGTGGTAGATTTGGAAATTTAACATTCGATGGAGGATATGAAATTTCCAATGTGATGGTCGACGGTAAACCTGCTAATTATATCATTGAAGATACAAGAATGCAGATTCGTTTGGGTGAACCTTTGGCTAAGAAAAAAGGAAAAACAACCATTAGCATGAATTTCTCATTTATTTCACCAGAAGATGGTTCAGATAGAATGGGAATTCAAAAAACAGAAAATGGAGAAGTATTTACCATTGCTCAATGGTACCCAAGAATTTGCGTATACGATGATATTGAAGGATGGAATACGCTTCCATATTTAGGAGCCGGCGAATTTTATCTTGAATATGGGAATTATGAATATTCAATTACTGCTCCAGCCTCACAGATTATTGTTGGTTCAGGAGAATTAATGAATCCACAGGAGGTTTATACCAAAACTCAAATAGACCGTTGGAATAAAGCAAAAAATTCGGAAGAAACCGTTATAATTCGTTCGGAAAATGAGGTAAATGATCCTAATTCAAGACCGAATAAGGATAAATTAATCTGGAAATTTAAAATTGAAAATGCCAGGGACGTAGCTTGGGCTTCCTCTAAAAGCTTTATCATTGATGCTGCCAATATTAATCTTCCTTCCGGAAAAAAATCTTTGGCAATATCAGCTTATCCGAAGGAATCAATTGGGGAAAATGGTTGGGAAAGATCCACGGAATTTATCAAAGCTTCCGTTGAATATTATTCTTCTTGGTTATATGAATTTACGTATCCAGCAGCTACCAATGTGGCAGGTACTGTTTCAGGAATGGAATATCCTGGAATAATTTTCTGTGGATACAAAGATAAAGGAGAAAGTTTATTTGGAGTAACAGACCACGAATTCGGGCATAACTGGTTCCCTATGATCGTTGGATCAAACGAAAGAAAATTCCCTTGGATGGACGAAGGATTTAATACTTTTATCAATATCCATTCGGCAAATGCCTTCAATAAGGGAGAATACAAAAATCGTTATACCATGGATATGTTAAAAAACTATCTATTCAATGATAAATTAGAACCAATCATGACAATTCCAGATGTTCAGCAGGCGAGAAATCTCGGAATCTTAGCTTATATGAAACCAGGATTTGGGCTTGAATTATTAAGAGAGGTTATTTTGGGTCCAGATCGTTTTGATTATGCCTTTAAACAATATATCAAGGATTGGGCATTCAAACACCCTAGTCCATTCGATTTCTTCAAAGCAATAGAAGACGGTTCAGGCGAGGATTTAAATTGGTTCTGGAGGGAATGGTTCTTTGAAACATGGACATTAGACCAAATGGTTGAAAAGGTACAATATATCAATCAAAAACCAGAAGAGGGTGCAGTCATCACCATCCGTAATTTGGATCGCATGGCCCTGCCAACAGAAGTACGCGTAACTTGGATGGATGGATCCGAAAAGACTTATACCTTCCCTGTAGAAATCTGGCAAAGAGGAGATACTTGGGAATTCAAAACTGAGGGAAAAGGATTCATTAAATCCGTAGTCATTGACCCAGATAAAAAATTACCAGATTTAAACCCCAAAAATAATACCTGGTTACCATTTTCCATTGGGAAATAGTGAATGGGGGTGAAAACTTGGATATAGATAAATTAGAATAGAATTCATTAAAATAGCCTAGACTTTTTCCTAGGCTATTTTATTTTTTAATTTAAATTTGAAATTTAAACTTCCGGTTGATTTTGAAAGATTAAAAAAAGAATAAAACAGATTGTAAGTGAAAAGGCCGTACCTTGTGCATTCCATTTTTCAGATTGCCACATCAAAAACCATTCTCCTCCAATGGTAATAAAAACAAAAAACCAAAGAAATATTCCTAAGGAAAAACCCAAATTGGATAATTTCATAGAATTTGAAAAAACCTGCGAATCACTACCTAATTCTTTCCACATTTGATTTGTCCCGAATACCAATAAAATTGAAATAGTAATTTCTGTTAGAATAATAAAAATATAAAAAAAATGCTGGAGAAATATAGAATCAATATGCCTCCAATCATTGATTGGATAGGAAAAAACATCTGACATTTTAGTCACCATGCTTAAAAAATAGAAGTTTGAATGATAATCTGTAATATTATTAAATACAATAATTCCCATATAACAACCAGCCATTAGACTGAATAGTATTTTTATTTTTCGGATGATCATTTCATTTTGAATTTTTGATTGGACATAAATTGTAAATATTTAATGAGTAAATCCAATTGTTCATTATTTAAATTATCTAATTGAGGCATTTTGCTATTTTCTCTAAATAAGGAAGGGGCCTTAATAAATCGTTTTAATTGTTCTATTTTCCAATATTCTGTTATATTCATTGGAATATTCAATTCTGGGCCCATAGTTCCTCCTTCCAAATTCACAGAATGGCATTTAATACAATTATCTTTAAATAACATGAACCCTTGAATAATATCCTTGGAATTTGAAATTGGGATTGCCTTAGCATATTGATGATCTTTTTTAATGAATTGAAAATGCTTAATTCCATAGGGAAATGAATGAAAATGATCATCTAATGGAACATCCCATACAAGATATACGGGTGAAAATTCTGCTTTAAGATCTTTGGCAGTTTGATTGCTTGAATTAAGCTCTTTTACTACAAAATAGCCATTCCCTTCTAGTAATTGATAAAGAGGGATAGTCGGACTATACCCATCTTTACAATAAAACCTTATATCATACTCGGATGATTGAATTTTAAAATTTTCAATGAATATTTTAAATATTTTCCTAGTATTTACTCCTAAATAATTCTTTTGTTTTTTGGAGAGAAATTCCACAGGCAATTGAATATTTTCTTTTTCAAAACCATCCAATAAAGGGACTATTTCAATTTTATCCTCAAATTTATATGATAAAATAGGAGGATCCAATTCAGCTTGAATTTGCTTTGAATTTATTTCCTTAATATTTTGACAATGCAAGAAAAAGAAACAAATAAAAATCAATTTTAATACCCTCATCTGTATTAAGATATTCGAATTAGTGGTAAAATTGAGTTAAATTAAACTATTTTTTTTTTATATCCAATGGGTTTCTATCCAATTAATTAATATAAAAACCTTTATTACAAATTACACAAATTTGCCACCACCACCCACCCTTCAAGTTACAGCAAATTTCAGGATCTTTCTAACAGGAAATTGATAAAATTCTCCCTCCCAAAAAAAAGGTTATTTAAGACCAAATAAATCTATATTTTCAAATTTGTTTAAATGTAGAAAGTGGGCTCTTAATACTTATTTGAGGGACTTTATTTCAAAATCCTCTTAATATCATTGGCCTTCGCTAATTCATCCTTGAGTTTTGAATAGGATTCGGATAAGAGAAGGCCTTTGTATTTTAATAAAGTATTGATATACTCATCTAATACATCCAATAAATTTTCCTGATTTTGATGGAATATCTGTATCCAGGTTTCTGGAGATGATTTGGCCAAACGAACTGTTGATTCAAACCCAGTTGAAGCCAATTCAAAAATTCTCTTTTCATCTTTTTCTTTCTCTAAAACCGTATTGGCCAAAGCAAAAGAACAGATATGAGAAATATGCGAAATATAAGCCGTATGAAGGTCGTGCTCTTTGGAATTCATATAAATCAACTGCATTTTCAATCCATCACCGTACAAAGATTCAATTATTTCCAAGGCATCTGCATCAGAATCTTGCTTATCACAAATCACCCCCCTTTTCCCTTTAAACAAATCTCGAATGGCTGCCTCGGGTCCTGAGAATTCAGTTCCTGCCATAGGGTGTGTGCTCACAAATCTCCTTCTATTAGGATGTCCTTTCACCGATTCTTCAATCGGACTTTTCGTAGAACCAACTTCAATAAGGATTTTATCTTTCCCTATTTTAGATAGAATATCTGGTAAAATTGCCACGGTATTGTCGACCGGCACTGCCACAATAATAATATCGGATTTTTGAATCAATGCTTCTTCATTCACTAATTCGTCTACCAATCCTAATTCTAGGGCCTTCTTTTGGCTAGCTCTTCCTGAATCTAAACCAAAACATTGATCGGCAAAATCATTGGCTTTTAGATCCAAAGACATCGATCCTCCAATCAAACCCATCCCGATAAAACCAATATTATATTTTTTCATCTTGCTTAATTCTATTGATTGCCTGTTGGAAAACCGCCTCCTTAGAACATAAGGAAACGCGAATATAATCATTCCCTACGGAACCAAAAATTCCCCCTGGGGTAATAAAAATTCCGTAATCGTATAAATATTTATCAGATACTTGATATCCAGATTCAAAACCATGGCCTTTCTTTGCCCAAACAAACATACCCGTTTGCTTAGGATCATAGCTAGCACCCATTAAATCCAATAATTCAAAAACAAGGATTTGTCTTTTTTCATATTCCAAATTCAATTCCTCAAACCATTCTTTCCCTTGTTCTAAAGCCAAAGCGGCAGCCTCCTGAAGAGGCAAAAACATCCCTGAATCCATATTTGACTTAAACCGCAATACAGGTTCTAAATAATTCTTTAATCCGAAAACTGCCCCAATTCTCCAGCCCGCCATATTATGCGATTTAGAAAGAGAATTCAATTCCAAAGCCACTTCTTTCATTCCAGGAATGGATAAAATAGACATGGGGTTTTTATTCAAAATAAAGGAATATGGATTATCATTTACAATCAAAATATTATTTCGAATGGCAAAATCTCTTAATTCAATAAAAAAAGAAGCATCTCCCTTGGCACCCGTAGGCATATTCGGATAATTCACCCACATAATTTTAACTTTCGATAAATCCCTTTTTTCTAAGGCCTTTAAATCGGGCATCCAGCCTTTCTCTTCAAATAATTCATATTCAATAATAGTAGCCCCTGTTAGTTTACAAGCCGCCGAATAGGTCGGATACCCAGGATTTGGCACTAAGGTTTCATCTCCAGCTTCTAAATAAGCCATAGCAATGTGCATAATGCCTTCTTTCGATCCAATTAAAGGTAAAATCTCAGAGGTAAAATCCATTTCTACCCCATATTGATTCTTGTAAAAATCAGCAAAAGCCTTTCTTAATTTTGGAATACCCTGATAAGATTGATAAGCATGATTACTTGGAAGCATGGCAGTTTGAGATAATTTCTCAATGACTTTCTTCCAGGGAGGTAAATCCGGACTACCAATTCCCAAATTGATAATATCCTTGCCCTCTGCTCTCATTTGGGCAATTTCCTTTAGTTTAGTAGAAAAATAGTATTCCTCTACCTTTCCTAATCTTGAAGCAATATTTAATTCTAAGCTCATATAAAACAAAAAAAAACCGACATAATGTCGGCCTAAATTTTTATGAAAAAGTAAAAACCATACGCCGACTATCCGTTGTAATCAACGTAATAATAGGCCTCAGATACATAGTTTAAATTTTTCATATCTCACAAATTTAATTAAAAGAATTTAAAAACAAAGAAAATCCTTTTACAATAAAAAATTAAATTCTATATTTGCATAAAGTCTACATATTATATAGACTAATTAGATTAATGAATTTATCAAATGCATAGTTTTAGAACAGAATTAGAAAATCCGCTTGTTGAAAAAGACATTATTGACTTAGCAAAGAAAATTGAACAATTTAAAAATGGAGAGATTCATGAGGAGAAATTTCGTTCATTAAGGTTAGCTAGAGGGGTTTATGGGCAAAGGCAAAAGGGTGTTCAAATGATCCGTATCAAATTACCCTATGGTAAACTTACTTTTCGTCAGTGGAGAAGAATTGCAGATGTTTCGGATGAATATTCAACGGGGAATTTACATTT
>CAZXZK010000001.1:9024-9851 GCA_964645295.1 uncultured Cytophagales bacterium
TTCTTTAGACAGGACGCCCGAATTATGGGCGGAATTAGAGAAAGATGAGGTGACTTTGCGTGAGGCATGTGGAAATACGGTAAGAAATGTAACTGCCTCCCCTACTTCTGGGATTGACCCTAAGGAATTATTTGATGTGAGTCCACATGCGGATGCCACTTTCCGTTATTTCTTAAGGAATCCAATATGTCAGGAAATGGGAAGAAAGATTAAGATTTCTTTTTCCAATACGGAGGAAGACACGTCTTTATCTTATTTGCATGATTTAGGATTTGTGCCAAAGGTTCAGAACGCAAAAAAAGGTTTTAAAGTCGTGGTTGGAGGAGGATTGGGGGCGCAGCCCATGCTGGCGCATACTTTTTATGAGTTTTTGGAAGAAAACAAAATCATCCCTTTAATCGAGGCGGTCCTAAGAGTATTTGATCGTCATGGGGAGCGGAATTCTCGACATAAAGCTCGTTTAAAGTTTTTAATTCAGAAAATCGGATTTGAGGAATTTGTCAAATTGGTGAATCAAGAAAGATTGGCCTTAAAGAATCATTCAGTTGAGATTAAGGATGAGAATTTGTGGACGGTGGCGGCACCGACTAAATTGAAAGAAAAAATACCTAGCCATGAAAATTTTGATATTTGGAAGAAAACGAATGTATTCGAACAAAAGCAAAAAGGATATTATGGGATCTATATAAGAGTATTGAACGGAAATATTTCCACAGAAATCTCTCGAAAATTAATTGAGCAATTGAAGGATTATGTGGGGGATGATATTCGGATTACTATTAACCAAGGCTTGATGTTAAAATATGTACCTGAAAAAAATTTAGGCT
>CAZXZK010000001.1:9861-17061 GCA_964645295.1 uncultured Cytophagales bacterium
CTATGTATTTGAGGTTTTTTACGAATTGGGATTAGCAAAGGCTGGTGCAAATTCGACGAATAATATAACGTCTTGTCCGGGAACGGATACCTGTAATTTAGCGATTTCAGATTCTACGCACATTACACGGGAATTGGAAAAAGTAATTGAGGAGGAATTCCCAGAGTTGATTGAGAATTCAGAAATAAAAATTAAGATTTCAGGCTGTATGAATTCTTGTGGGCAACATGGAATGGCGAGTATCGGATTCCACGGGTCTTCTTTAAAATCTTCGGATAAGCGTGTTGTGCCTGCCTTACAGGTTTTATTGGGAGGAGGAGTTTTAGGAAATGGCGAGGCGATATTGGCAAAAAAAGTGATAAAGGTACCCTCCAAAAGAGGACCAAAAACCTTGAGAACGATTTTGAATAATTACGAAGAAAATGCCTTGGAGGGGGAATATTTTTATCAGTATTTTGAAAGGATGGGAGAAAAATATTTTTATGAATTATTGAAACCCTTATCGGATTTAAGTTTACTAACAGAGGATGAATTTATTGATTGGGGGGCAGCTATTGAGTTTAAAACAGAAATTGGTGTGGGGGAATGTGCAGGAGTGATGGTAGATTTAGTGGGGACATTATTATTTGAGGCGGAGGAAAAATTATCTTGGGCGAAGGAAGCTTTGGAAGAGAATCGTTCGGCAGACAGCATTTACCATTCTTATGCGAGTTTTATATCAGGTGCCAAGGCATTATTATTAGAAAAAGACATAACTGTTTCGAATCAGCAGGCAGTAATTAATAAATTCGATGAGAATTTTACGGTAAATGAAGATTGTGATTGGGATTTTGAATGTTTTAAAAATACTGTCATGTTGATAAATCAAAATGAGCCTAGCCAAACATTTGCTCAAACCTACTTTGAAGCAGCTCAAAATTTTATAAAGAAAGCTTTTGAAATAAGAGCGAAAGAGATTAAAAATGCCTAATGAAAGACTTAAGTAAATTTAAAAAATTAGAACCACATCCTAAATTAACTTTAGTGGGTGCAGGGCCTGGTGATCCAGACCTTATTACCCTAAAAGGAATAAAAGCATTAAAATCCGCCAATGTAGTATTATATGATGCTTTGATAGACCATTCATTGTTGGATTATTGTTCGAAGGAATGTGAAAAGATTTATGTAGGGAAAAAACCTGGGGAGAGTCATTCTCAAGGTTCAATTAATCAATTAATTGTAGGCAAAGCCTATGAATTAGGAAATGTAGTCAGGCTAAAAGGCGGTGATCCATTTGTTTTTGGAAGAGGATTTGAAGAAATAGAATATGCTGAAAAATTTGGTTTACTGACTGAATATATCCCAGGGATTTCTTCCTCAACTTCAGGGCCAGGTTTAGCGGGTATACCTCTCACCATACGTGGAATTAATGATGGATTCTGGGTAATGACAGGTACCAAGTCTGATGGATCTTTATCGGATGATTTGGAACTTGGATTAAAATCAAATGCCACCTTAGTGATCTTAATGGGAATGGGGCAATTGGAAAAAATTGAAACCATTTGCAGACAAAACGGAAAAGAAGCTATTTCGGCTGCTATTGTTCAACATGCTTCCAAGGAAAATCAGCAAGTTGGCATTGGAAAAGCAGGAGAATTGGTAAAAGTTGCTAAGGAAAAAAACTTGAGCAATCCGGCTATCATCATTATTGGGGAAGTGGTTTCTTTAGTGAAAGAAAATATTGGAAGCTATTTAGCAAAGCATCAAATATTGAAAAATTAGTTCTAGATTTAAGAAAAAAACAAAATGAATCAAAGAACGAATTATTTAAGCAACTCCCCATATGAAGAAGTATTTGGATATTGCAGAGCGGTAAAAAAAGGAAATATTTTAGAAATTTCAGGGACAGTAGCACTGGTGGATGGGACTAATGTAAAGGAAAATGATTTCTATGCTCAGACCAGAAATATCATTGAGCGAATAAAGTTAGTCATTGAAGATGCTGGTGGGAAATTAGACGATGTAGTTCGAACAAGAATTTTTACGACGGATATTTCCAAAAATTTAGAAATAGCAAAGGCGCATGTAGAATTTTTTTTTTCTGTATCTAAAAACAAGCCATAAGCTAGGGTTTCTTCATCGGTATTTTTTTGAATAAAAAAGAATTGAGATGGGCGATTCTTTTTTATTTCAAAAAAGAAAGGATTCATAAAATTCTTAGATTCTTTGATTTTTTTCTGACATTTCTGTTTCGTCGAAAAAATAGGACTTATCAAAATTTGAGCACCTTCAGGATCCACTAAAGTCCAATAATATTCCTTTTTGAAATTTTGTTGGATAATATATTTACCAAGAATTTCGCGATTTATCCGTGAATCAAAATCATATTGAGATTGAAAAAATTCTTGTATAGGTATTTTCAAACCACGAGCTATTTCTGAAATAAAATAGACACTAAAATTTACTTCTCCATTTTCGATTCTTCTTAAATGACGAGTTTCTAAATCTATTTGATTGGATAAATCCTCTAATGAAAAGTTATTAATTTTCCTTAAAATTTGAATTTTGATACCAATTTGCTTTATCAGTACCGATATTTCGGGTTTCATTTTCCAAAAAAAATAGATTATTTTTAGATAAATGTGTCATAATTGACAAAATCAAAATAAACAATTTATTTTTGACAAATATATCAAATATTAACGGGGCTAAATAAAATAATTTTCCGAAAAGTATCTAATATATAGTTATTTAGCTATAGAAAAATTGATAAAATTGAATTAATAATATTAAAATAAAACTTTCTTGGATTCTGAAATTATTTCTTCTTTTTGAATGGATACTACCCCAACTTTTTCACAAACTAAGCCCCCGGCAAGATTAGCGATTGCAGCGATTAATTGAGCGGATAACCCTACGCCTAAGCAACAGGCAGCGACTGCAATTACAGTATCCCCAGCCCCTGAGACATCTAAAATGGCTCTTGTATGAGCTGGTAATTCAAAAAAATCTCCGGAATGATTCATCAAAACCCCTTTTTCAGACATGGTCAAGAATACAAATTCAAATTCATTTTCCTTTCTAAACTTTTCAATAGCAATCTTCAATTGGGCTAAATTGATATCAGTTGGTAAATTAATCCCTTCTTTAATCTCTTTTAAATTTGGTTTGAAAAGGCTGGCACCAAAATAGGCTGAAAAATTTTTTTTCTTAGGATCTACGACTGTTTGTACCTGATATTTTTTTGCTAATCGTAGGACTTTCTGAATAAGGTCTTGATCGAGGACGCCTTTATCATAATCTTGAAAAAGAATAATATCTAATTCATGAATCTGATTTTTAATAAAGTTCAGAATAGTTTCTTTAGAAGATACTAGGATGGAATCTTCTATTTCCTCATCAATTCTGACGAGATGTTTACCTTGAGAAATAACCCTTTCTTTTGAGGTGGTAATCCGATTTTTTTCCTGAATAATGCACGAATTTTTTATACCTTCTCTGCTTATTAGATCGATAATTTTTTGTCCATTTAAATCATCACCAATAACAGAGCAAATAAGCGTATTCACTCCAAGACTCCTAAGGTTCTTGACGACATTGCCAGCTCCCCCTAAACGTGATTCCCGGGATTTTACATTGACAACCGGCACTGGTGCTTCTGGAGAATTTCGATAAATATCCCCTATGGTATAAACATCCAGCATTAAGTCGCCAATGACTAAAATATTTAACTGATTGAATTTTAAAATAATTTCTTCTAATGATTGCATAATTTATCCACCAATGGTTGTCATTGATTCCCTAAGTTTAAATTCCCTATTCATTTCAGCTTCTTTTCCATTGATGAACCGATTGCCCACAATTTCCCGGATTTTTTGTTGAATTTCTCCGAATTTAGCGCCTTCCCTTATAAATTTCTTCAAATTAAATACACCTGAATCATATAAACAATTTTTTATCATGCCAGTTGGAGTAATTCGCAACCGATTACAGGCTCCGCAAAAACTTCTGGAATAGGCTGCAATTATTCCAATTTTACCTTTCCAATGACTTAATTGATAATTTATTGCGGTATCTCCGTGGTTTAATTCAAAAGGAATTAACCCCTTTACCTCTTGATTTATCAGGTTGAAAATTTCTTTTTCAGATAAATTATGCGGAGAATTAAAACTTCCCTGCCCATTAAAAGGCATTTCCTCAATAAATCGAACTTCTACAGGGTATTTCTCGGCAAATTGAATAAAATTTGGAATTTCATGATCATTCACACCGGCCATCATTACAACATTCATTTTCAAGTTAAAACCGCGGCCAATCATTTCCTGGATGGCAAAAAGAGTAGAATCAAATTCATCTCTACGGGTAATTTTCTTGAAATTATCTTTATTCAAGCTGTCTAAACTAATATTTAAATGAGAAACCCCTAATTGCTTTAATTCATCCAAATAAGGTAGGGCGAGTATCGCATTGGTGGTAATACAGATCTCCAAATCTTGGAATTGGGAAATTTTCTGGATAAAATCCATGATACCCACACGAACAAAAGGTTCTCCTCCTGTCAATCGAATCTTATTAATTCCCAAAGATCTGGCAATTTCAACAATTTGCAAATTTTCTTCCCAAGATAATAGATCCTCTTCTTTGGCAAATCTCATTCCATTTTCTGGCATACAATATACACACCGAAGATTGCATTTATCGGTAAGGCCTAGGCGCAAATAATTTATCTTTCTGCCATGATTATCTACCAAATCGATAGTATTACTTTTATGCATTCTGTATATTTGTATTAAGTAACAAATTTAACAAAATCTAAATTAAATGATGAATTCTTATGAGGTTTTAGTCTTTGGGATTTGTAAGGAAATTTTGGGAAAGGAAAAAGTATCCATTTATTCAGAGAATCCCTTAAGTTGCGAGGAATTTCAAAAGAAATTAATTGAAATCTATCCTAGATTAAATGAAATACCTTCCTTGCGTATTTCTGCTGATTACGAGTTCATCGAAAAAAACACTATCTTAAACTTTAATTCAGAAATTGCCTTGATACCTCCGGTTTCGGGGGGATAATTCGAATATAATGAATGGAATTCTAATTGCATTTTTAGGTTTACCTTGGCTAATATCCTTGCTTGGCATGATTCCTCTTTTTTCTGGAAAAAGAATTCTCATTGCCATCAGTTTAGTTTTTTCCATGGTATTATTCTTATTGGGCTTGTTCATCAATATAAACACGGCGAATCAAACCATCCACCTCCATCTACCATGGATTCAGGCGTCTTTTCAAAAAATTTCAATCAGTCTGATCTTAGATTCAACCAGTAGATCCATGGCTATATTAGTACCTCTTGTGGGAGGAATCGTCCAATTTTATGCCTATTCTTATTTAAAAAAAGATTTAAATCAAGGATATTTTTTTGGCTTGATAAATGCATTTATAGGCTCTATGCTTTTATTAAGTCTTTCTGATCAAACTATCCTGTTTTATGGAGCCTGGGAATTAGTGGGCTTATTCTCCTATTTATTAATTGGATTTTGGAGGGAAAATCCGAAGGCCAATCGGGCGGCAAGTAAAGCTTTTTTAATCAACCGAGTAGCGGATTTTTGCTTAATCTTAGGACTGATTTTAAGTATTCAATATTTCAATACTTTTGAATTTTCCAAAATGAATATTGCCTTATTTGGGCCATTACCGAATAAGACTGCTCTTTTATTGATTTTAGGGGCTGCAGGAAAATCTGCCCAGTTCCCCTTTTCCTCCTGGCTGCCAGATGCCATGCAAGGTCCTACGCCCGCATCAGCACTTATACATGCTGCCACGATGGTGACGGCTGGCCTTATTTTAGGTATAAAAATCATTCCTTTAATATCCGAGGAGATGAAAATCATATTTGCAGCTATAGGATTGATTTCTTTTATTATGGGGGCAATATTGGCACTTTATCAAAAGGATTTAAAAAAGATTTTAGCCTATTCTACTATTTCTCAAATTGGATTTATGTGGATTGGCTTGGGTTCTGATGCAAGTCTTGCCCATTTATTAAGTCATGGCATTTTCAAAGCAGGTTTATTTCTAACTGCAGGTATTATCATACATGAAAATGAAAAAAGGAAAATATTGGATGCCAATAATATTTATTTTATGCCTCCACTTAGAAAAACTAATCCGCTTTTATGGATATTTTTCTTAATTTTTTCTTTCAATTTAATCGGATTACCTGGCACAATCAGTTTCCATTCAAAAGAATTAATTTTAGCAAATCTCGGGAATATAGCCCTTATCAATAGCACTTTTAACCTGTATTTTTATTTCACTTTCATAGGTTTAATTATTTCAAATACCTATACGATTAAACTCCTTATCCAACTCGGCTTTAATCAACTTGAATTTAAAATTAAGGATAATAAGCTTAATTTAATGGAATATATTCCAGTAGGAATCCTTGCTATTTCATCTCTATTTATTTTTACAGGCTGGAACCCTATGGAAATAAACCATGTATTTTTAAATAATTGGTTTGGGATAAATAACATTCCTAGCGAGAAAACAATCCTTCCTTTGGTATCAATAAGCTGGATTTTTGGACTTGGCCTGGCCTACATTTTAAGAAACTGGCAGCCAAGACCGATTCGTTTCGGAGGAGAGTTAATATGGACCAGGCTATGGAAGACTTTGGTCATTGTAAGTAAAATTTTCCATCAGGGAATGGAATATTGGCTTGATTTATTGATTCAGTACCTTGGTAAGATTTCTGTAATTATTGGGCATTTAATCCATTGGATAGACAATCATTTCGTAGATTTAATTTTAGTTCGACTTAATGGCTATATTCAATTAAAAATAAGTGGGGCATTTATAAGTATTCAAAAGGGAAATTATCGAACATATTTAATCTCCTTTATAGTCACATTCTTTTTGTTATTTTTATATTTAATTTTATTTTAATATGATACCCTGGTTAAGTTTCATTATTTTGATTCCATTAATAGGTTCGGTTTTTACCTTATTACCAGCCCTAAGAAATCAGGAATTAAAAATTGCCAAGATGGCCTCTTGGTTGCAATTTATCTTTATTGGGTTCATTTTATTTTCATTTGATTTTTCTTTGAGTTCCTATCAGTTTAAAGAAAATTATGATTGGATTTTTCTTTCTTTGGGGAAATTGGGAAATTATAAAATTGATTACCTAATTGGCCTAGATGGATTATCCATTTTATTAG
>CAZXZK010000001.1:17071-20717 GCA_964645295.1 uncultured Cytophagales bacterium
GTATAATTCGCAAGAAATTAAAGAAAGGTTGGGCGGTTATTTAAGCTTAGTCTTAGTAATGAATGCTTCCATCATGGGTTGTTTTATGGCTTTAGATTTATTTTTATTTTATCTATTTTTTGAATTTATGCTATTACCCATGTTTTTCTTAATTGGAATATGGGGAGGAAAAAATCGATTATATGCCTCAGTGAAATTTTTTATTTATACCTTTATTGGTTCTTTATTTATATTAATTGCCATTATTGCTTTGGGAGCCTCCTATGTGAACCCCTATGAGACTAGTATTTTAATTGATTTAATATTTTCTGAAGGAAATTTTGATTTAGAAAATTTATTAGCTTTTCAAGAATTATTGGCACAAGGTGATATTCCTCAAAACAGTATTGTTCACAGTTTTCAATATGAGGTTTTACTAGACTCTAAAAATATTGAACCGGGAAGTTTACTTTCCCCCATCAATAATCTAACAATTGCTGGCCTTGATTTACGTGCTTGGTCTTTTTGGTTCTTGTTCCTTGGTTTTGCGATCAAATTACCCATGGTACCCTTTCATACATGGCTTCCTGATGCACACGTTGAGGCACCAACACCAATTTCGGTTATATTGGCAGGCTTATTATTAAAAATTGGGGCTTATGGATGGTTGCGCTTTACTTTCCCATTTTTTGCTCAAGAAGCTCAAGAATTTGCTTCTATTTTAATCGCCTTGGCTGCTATTTCAATTGTGTATGGAGCACTCAATGCTTTTGCACAGGCAGACTTAAAAAAATTAGTTGCCTATTCCTCCATATCTCACATGGGTTTTGTTCTCTTGGGAATAGCATCATTAAATCCACAAGGTTGGCAGGGTGCAATATTCCAATCCATTTCCCATGGTATTTTATCTCCTATGCTCTTTTTATTGGCAGGAGTACTCTATCAGCAAACAGGGTCCCGCTTAATTGATGATTATTCGGGTTTATACAAAAAAATGCCAAAATATTCATTTTTTGCTGGAATTGCGTTTTTTGCGTCCTTAGGACTACCCGGGTTTTCTGGATTTATTGGAGAATTTTTTGCCATTATGGGAGCCGTAAATACAGATTTAGCTCCATTGATTTGGACAGGCATAGCTGTGAGTGGAATCGTCTTGGGTGCAGGCTATCTATTATGGACCTACCAAAAAGTATTTTTAGGTAAGGAATATTTAAAAGACCCCAATTGGCAATTGGAAGATCTTAAGCCTAATTCAATGATAAGCTATTTTATTCTTGGATTAATTACTTTGATTTTAGGAGTATATCCGGAAATAATTTTTAAATTTACCAATATACTTATAGAAAATTTATTTTTACAAATATTTAATTAACCTATTTATAATATGATTTCAAGAAGAGATATTTTAAAAAGTAGCGCAGGTTTAGCAGGCCTTTCTTTGGTTGGAATGGAAAATCGTTTTACCAAGGCAGACCATATTGTTGGAGCTGATTTAAAGGGAAAAGTACAACATTCCGCGTGTAGATGGTGCTATAATTCCATTCCTTTTGAAGAATTAGTAACCAATGCTAAAAAAATTGGTTTAAGTTCCATTGAACTAACCGGCCCAGAAGAATGGGATATTCTTAAAAAACACGATATGACTGCTGCCATTGGTTGGGGTCATTACCCTGAAGGAATGAATATTCCAAATTTCTTTAATAGAAAGAAAAACCACAACCAATTGGTAGAATTTTATGAAGATTTAATTCCAAAAGCCGCAAAAGCAGGTATAAAAAATCTAATCTGCTTTTCTGGAAATAGAGATGGAATGAGTGATGAAGACGGACTAATTAATTGCAAAATTGGTTTACAAAGAGTCATGCCAACAGCTGAAAAATATGGGGTGACCATCTCCATGGAATTATTAAATTCCAAAGTCAATCATAAAGACTACCAATGTGATCGCACTGAATGGGGAGCAGCCTTATGTGAAATGGTTGGGTCAGATAATTTTAAATTATTGTATGATATTTACCATATGCAAATTATGGAAGGCGATGTAATCGCAACGATTAAGAAATATCATCCTTACATTTCCCATTATCATACTGGTGGAGTTCCTGGTAGAAATGAAATTGACGAAACACAAGAGTTATATTATCCTGCAATTATCAAAGCCATTTATGATACTGGCTACAAAGGTTATATCGGACAAGAATTTATCCCTGCAAGAGAAGATAAAATGGCTTCTCTTGAGCAAGGTGTAAAAATCTGTGATATTTAATAATTATCCAATGTATTGATAATCTTTCATTCCTCTATTGTTTTTAAAAAAATTTGAATTAATTTCAAAATGTGAAAACGATAGAGGAGATGAAAACCATTATAACCACTTTTTTTATTTGCTACTTCTGGGTGAATCAAGGGATTTCCCAGGATTTAATGATTAGCAAAGGTCCCTTTTCCCAAATAGATTGTCAGGGAAATACCATTCAACTTTTTTTAGAATCCAATGCGGATGAGTTTCAATGGGAACGTAAAAGACCCCAAGATGAAGATTTTTTGCCGATTGCTGGGGAGAATCAATCCATATTCCTAATTAATGAATCTGGAGATTCACAAAACCCCCATTTAACGCAATACCGAGTAATTCTAAAAAAAGGAGATCAAGAAATAACCTCCCAAATAATTGATATTCAGTTAAATTTTCCTGGTAAAATAACCAATACCCTCCTGTGCGAAGGTGGATCAGGTTTCTTTACTATACAGGGAGGAAACTATTTGAATGCTGAACAATTTTCTTGGGAAATAACAAATTCTGAAGGAATTTATGAAGAAATTGGATCGAATGAAGCAATTTTAATCTTGGAAAATATACCTGCCGATTATAATAAAAGGAAATTAAGACTAAAAACAAGCTTTCAGGTAAGTAGCTACAATGACAATGAAGGTAGAATTTCAGAAAAACCTACTAGTTGTATTCGATATACCGATGAAATAAGTCTTAAAGTGAGTTCTCTGCCCATTCCAAGCCATACTAAGAAAATCTATTCCGGATGTGAAAATGAATCCCTAACGGTAAGTTCTAAGGGATGTTCACCAAATACCACAGAATGGAGAAATGAACTCGGAGAAATCATGGGAACAGGAGCAAGAACAAGCCTATTGATCAAAGAAAATACGCGTATTTTTGCTTTGTGTGAAAACAAAGGTTGTAGAGGAAGTCTTTCCTCTGGGATAGATATTCAGGCCGTAAAAAAACCCTTACCTCCTGAAAATGATGGTACA
The DNA here is from genome assembly GCA_964645295.1 of uncultured Cytophagales bacterium. Classification (GTDB taxonomy): domain Bacteria; phylum Bacteroidota; class Bacteroidia; order Cytophagales; family Spirosomataceae; genus CAZVFE01. Next base: position 20,321 of record CAZXZK010000001.1, read on the forward strand.
CCTTCTAGTATCCATTCTGGAGATAATATTGTTTTTAAAGCAAGTGGAGGTACCAATAATATTTGGTATTTGACTAAAGATGATCCTAAACCATATTCAACCGCAAAAGAAATCAAATTGACTAATATCATTAATGAAACTGAGGGAGAAATCATACAATCTGTTTGGGTAAGCCAGGAATTGTTGGGATGTGAGAGCGATAGAAGAGAAATTTCTGTCAGAATTTTACCCAAAGAAAGGCCAGAGGAAATGATCCTCCCTCAAGAAAATTTAACCCCCATGCCAAGCCCTGAAAATCCATTGGATTTACCTCAAGAAATCATTCAAGATCCTGTTGATGAACTGCCAGATTCCTTAGGCAAACAAGAGGAACCTTTCATTGAATTACCTAATCCCA
>CAZXZK010000001.1:20817-40736 GCA_964645295.1 uncultured Cytophagales bacterium
TAGAAGTTCCAGAACCAAGTCAAGAAATTGAGCAACCAAAATTGGAAGAACCAACCATTGAAGAACCAACCATTGAATTACCTAATCCCATAGAAGTTCCAGAACCAAGTCAAGAAATTGAGCAACCAAAATTGGAAGAACCAACGATTGTAGAACCAATAATTGAGGAGCCAACTATTCAGGAGCCTAAAAAAGACCCTATGATCCTTAAAACATTAGAAATTACCTTAATTCAAAAATGCTGGGGAGATAGTATTGTGATTCTCCATCCGAACTGCCCGACTATCCCCTATGTTTATATTGATTCCATTAAAACTTCTATCCTCCATGATCAGTTTATTTTAGAGGAAGAAAAAGATTATTCCATCCTTATCCCCTGTCAGGAAGAAGGGTATATTCCTACCATTCTTAATTACCACCCAAAGATGCAGCCAAGCCTAGAGATACAGTTCAATTCGAGTGAATTATATTTTGAGGATACCTTAAAAATTTCGGCCCTTACCCCGGGTAACATCGATTTTTATTGGGAAATGGACAATCATTTCATTTCAAAAGAAAAAAATCTTTCGATTATTCTGAAAGACACCCTTGAAATTATAGGAGTCATTCAACAAGAAGCTTGTATTTTTCGATCTGAGCCCATAGAATTTTGCCCCATACCAAAACCGATTTTAAAACAATTAGAAAAGAATTTTTTGAGAATGGAAGACCCCTACTACAAGCCAGAAATTCGAATCCGACCAAACCCCATACCCTATTATATGATAAATCTTGAGTTTCCTGAACAAATTGAAAGAGGGCAAATCAGCATTTTCTCCATGAATGGCATCCTTAAATTTGAAAAAGAGTTCGTCATACAAAACAAACAATTCTCTTTTTCAATACCTGAATTAGCCAATGGACTTTACCTTTTAAATTTTAAATCCGACCGTTGGGAGCAAACCAAAAAAATAATGATTGAAAATTAGATGGTAACTTTCAAGTCATCCCCGGATTTCGAAACTGAATAGTTTTTTAAATTTCCTCCGGTTGTGCCGGAATTACAAGAAGAGGTTCCTCCAGATTCGATTCCATAGGAATTTCCATGGGTGGCACAAGTGAACTTATTATTGGAATAAGACCAAGAATTTTTACTTCCATTGTGCGGACAACAATTATCATAGGCCCCGTATTCAGAACTAGAAATTCTTAAAATTAAAACCCCGTTGGTAGTATCATTATAAAATCCTCCTATTGTACCTAAATTTTTGAATTTATCATTCGTTAGGTCATAGGTAAGAGTATTACCGCTTTTGGTAATACCTGCACTGGCATTTCCAGAAGGATTGGCTGGCTCCTTTGGTTCAAGAATTTCATCTTCTTCTACACAAGAAGTATTTACTAAAGCGGTAGAAAGAATCCCTAAAGTGATGACAGGGCAAGTCTTTCTTAAAAATTCGTTTCTATTCATTTCTGTTAAACCTAAATTTTTTAAATAAGTTTTAAAAAATTCCCAGATTATTTTGTAATTTAACGGAAAACTATGCCTTAATTGTCTATAAATCCTATTAATAATCCACAACCGATCGACTTAATTGCCGCTTTCAATGCTGAAAATGTCGATTTCTCGCCTATTCAACAGGCGAGAAATAAGCGTTTAGCAGTTAGCAAAGGATTAGAACCCTATGTGGGGGAATTTGGACCTGAGCAAAAGCGACATTTACTGAAGAGAACCATGATGGGTTATGCGCATAGGCATTATTTAGATATCCAAGATTTAGGTTTAAAAGACAGTTTAGATTTAATTTTCTCGCAACAAGAATTCCCAGAAAACCCCATCAATGATTATTTTTATGAAATATCAAGAGAAGAGGTAGAAAAACAAAATCATAAATATGTAGAACCTTATAAAGATTACACCAAAGTTGGTGAACCTAATGGATCTCCATGGCCCCGACATCAATCCTTTGAAGCTTGGATGATAAAACACATGGTTAATCAACCAACTTCAATACATTGGAGAATGGTTTTTTTCCTACACAATATCTTGGTCTGCGGTAAAGGCAGCGTAAAAATGCAGTTTCAGCATTATCGTACTTTGTTTACAAAAGCATTTAGTCCGTATAAAGAAATCCTGCATGCCATTACTTTGGATCCAATGATGTTGGATTATTTAAATCTACAATCCAGTAATAAATACCAACCCGATGAGAATTATGCAAGAGAATTACAAGAATTATTTACAGTAGGAAAAGGTCCAGGCTCAAAATATACCGAATCAGATGTGGTTGAAATGGCAAAATTATTGGTGGGCTGGAGATTTTCTAATGATTCGAAAAATAATGAAGGAGAAATTCAAACTCTTTTTCAGGTTAATAATCATGATACTTCAGACAAACACTTTTCTGAATTTTATGGAAACAGGATCATTCGAGGTAGATTAGGGGAGGCTGGAAAGGAAGAATTGGATGAATTATTGGATATGATTTTAGAAACCGATGAGGCAGCTAAATATCTTTCAAGGAGGTTATATCAGTTTTATTGTTTCCCAGAAATCAGTGAGGAAGCAGAAGAAAATATTATTCGGCCCATGGCTGAAATCATGAGGGAAAATAATTTCGAATTAGCCGCTCCATTAAAAACCTTATTGGGAAGTGAACATTTTTTCGATACCAGCTTTTATTCAGCAATGATTAAATCCCCTTTTGATTATGTCATGAATCTGAAAAAAAGTTTTCAATACAAAATGATTAACTATAATAATAAGGCTGATATTCCGAAAAAATTATTAGACGAAAAAACCATCGATTTTTATCAATATAGGGGGGTAGTTTGGGCCACAAGTGATCAAGGACAAAATTTCTTTGATCCACCATCCGTCTCGGGTTGGCCAGCTTATTATCAAGCACCAGTATATGATTATTATTGGATTAATTCACAAACCATCGCCAGTAGAGCCTCGCATGGAAATGGTTTTAGCGATTGGGGAGATTGGTTAGCCAATGGCACGAATAGTGGTAATGTCCATTTACGGATTGATCCTATTGCCTATATTTTAAGCTTAAATAATCCAGAAAATTTGGATTCATTTATTCAAGAATCTATCGAACGTTTTTCTGGAATTGATTTACCACAATATAGTTATAATCGAATAAAAAACTCCATGATACAAGGAGCAAACGAACGCCATTTTTCAGATTTAATTACCAAAATAAAAAAAGGAGGCACAGAAAATGAAGTCAATGAATTAAGTGATCGGATAAAAAAATTATTTAAAGCATTCTTTCAAATGGGAGAATCGCAACTATTTTAAAATGAAAAGAAGAGACTTTATACATAACCTTTCTCACGCAGTGGCATTACCTGCCCTGTTCTCTTCAAGTCCGCTCTATCAATTGATGCAGGATAAAAAATCTACTTTGTCCAATACCATCAATGCCGGGAATATTTTAATTATGGTTGTTTTAGACGGAGGAAATGATGGTCTAAATACCATTATTCCACTTGATCGAATGTCACAATTAAATAGTATTCGTCCAAACGTGGTCATGCCAGAAGGCAAACTTTTAAAAATAAATAAAAGTCAATTAGCTTTGCATCCCTCTCTTACAGGATTTGAAGAGCTAATCAAACAAGATCGATTTAAAATTATCCAGTCTGTTGGATATCCAAGACCAAATTATTCGCATTTTAGATCAATGGATATTTGGCAGTCGGGTTCAGATTCACAAGAGTTTATAAACAGTGGTTGGTTGGCCCGTTATTTGGAATCAAAACATACTGATTTCCCCACAACCTATCCCTCAGAGGAATATCCAGATCCCTTGGCACTTGAAATTAGTTGGGGTTCTTCTTTGTTGTTTACAGGAGAGAGATCCTTTACTTCAGTTGTTTCCTCCAATCCAACGAATTTTTATCAGATAGTGAATGAATTTGATCATGATTATCCTTCCACGCCTGTAGGCGAAAAGTTGAAATACTTACAATTAATAGCCAAGCAATCCAACCAATACGGCTACCGTTTGCAATCTACTTATAATCAAGGAGAAAATTTCGATGATTTATTTCAGAATACAAATTTAGCAAGACAATTTAAAAATATTGCCACATTAATCTCCGGTGGTTGTAATACCCGAATATACCGAGTATCCATTGGAGGTTTTGATACGCACGGAGACCAAGTGGATCGTTCAGATAAAACACGAGGAAATCATGCTGAAATCCTCAAGGAATTGGATGGAGCTGTTTATTCTTTCATGCAGGCAATGGATAAAATTAAAGCCTCAGATCGAATCACAGGGATGATATTTTCTGAATTTGGTCGAACCGTCCACTCAAACGGAACCTATGGAACAGACCACGGAAATGTTTCTCCTGTCATGTTTTTTGGAAATAAATTAGATACCAGTATTTCAGGTGCTAATCCATTTGTCCCCTATAAAGACAATGTAAGCAACCAATATGAATTGGAAATGCAATTTGAGTTTAGACAAATTTATGCTTCCATTTTATATCAATGGCTAGGCTCTACGGAGGAAAATTCTGAAAAAATCCTTTATGGCAGGGTTGATCAATTACAAATCATTAAAAAATCCTTGGTAGACACCGATGAAGATGGCGTACCGAATGAATTTGATGAATGCAATGATACCAAATTAGGTACCATGATAGGCCTTGATGGTTGTGATTTACCTGCACCTCCAAAAAATAATTTACGAATTATCAACAAAGGAATGTCTTGCAAAGGGGAAGTCAACGGATCCATCAGTATGGATGTAATCAGTAATAAATATACCTATCTTTTAACTATTTCCGGTTCGAATAATTATGCTAAAAATTTCCAAATAAACCCGGGAGAGGCGGATTTATTGATTAGTGACCTTCCATTAGGAAATTATCGAATTATTTCTAAAATAGTTGAATTCCCAGAATTTCAAGAAATTTTTGAAGTAAGAATTACAGAACCCGATAATTTATTAGTTACTTCAAGTGTAAACGAAAGTCAAAAATCAATGAATATATTTGTTAATGGGGCAGAAAATTATACCGTTCAAATAAATTCATTGGAATTAAATTTGAAAGGAGTCAATAATACTATTCCGCTTCCAACAGGCCTAGTCAATGTAAAGGTATCTACCCCCTACCCTTGTCAAGGAATTTATCAAAAGACCTTTTTCATATCAGAAAATGTTCAATTATTCCCTAACCCAACCATTGGGCCATTGACGGTTTACATAGATGGGAAGGATGAGGAAGTAGAGTTTAAAATACTGGATATGAATGGAAGGGAATTATCCAAATCATTGGAAAATATCCCCTTTAATCGATTGATTGAGAAAAATGTAGAACCCTTTTCCCCTGGAAGTTATTTTGTTGAAATCCGAGGGACAACCACACAAAAAACACTTAAATTTATCAAACGATGAGAAAGATAAAATTCTTTATTTTGATAATTTTTTTAAGCTTTCTAGGGGCTTGCGTAAAGGATAATGGAACAGAGATTTTGGAGGAACCAATCCTTAATCCAACGGCATCTAAATTAGTAGCTCCTGAAAATGGATTGGTTTGCTACACTGCTAGACCAAATAACGACAATTATGCGGAAGTGGATTTTGAATGGCAAGCCACTGAAAATACCGAATATTATCAATTACAGATAACCAATTTACTTTATGATTATAATTTTACAGAAAAAGTAAATACCAATAAAAAATCGTATAGTTTATTAAGAGGAAATCCTTATGCCTGGAAAATTATTTCTGTTAATTCAAAAGCAACCAAAACAGCAGAAAGTGAAACTTGGAAATTTTATCTAAATAGCGAGGGGATAAAAAATTATGCCCCATTTGCTGCAGAAATTATTGCCCCAGAATCAGGGAAAACAGTTTCACCGATAAATGGCAAAATCACCTTGGAATGGAAAGGGACAGACCCTGATAATGACGACCTGGAATTTGAAATATTTATATCCAAAATCAAAGACGAAGTCTTAAATCTGAGTATTGAACCCATTACAAGCGCAAATCCGACAATCGAAATACCGGTAGATGCCAATTCCACCTACTACTGGAGGATAAAAAGCTCAGATGAAACATCCTCCACTTATTCAACCATCTACGCCTTTCGAACAAAATAATTAAAACCCTTTCGTTGATTAATGGGTTTTAACTAATAAAAACCGTTGAATACAATCATTCTTCCTTATCAACTATTCCAAGATTTAAGTATTTGGAACAAAAATTCTACCCTATATTTGATCGAGGAATATCACCTATTTAATTTATATTCTTTTCATAAATTAAAATTAGTATTGCATCGGGCAAGTATGCAAGCCTATCAGGATTTATTAAAATCCCATGATTTTAAGGTGATCTACCTTTCCTGTACAGAGGAAGTTTCGAGGATTGAAAAATTAATGGAAAATTTTAAAAATCAATCTATCGAAATGTTTGATCCATGTGATAACTGGATAGAAAAAAAACTGATTCAATCTGCCAATAGGTTTAATGTCGATGTGAAAATAATGGATTCTCCCTTATTTATTAATTCAAAGGAAGAATTAAAAAGGACCCCCCATCGAAAAAATTTCTATTTTCAGACAGATTTCTATACCCTACAAAGGAAAAAATTTTCCATTTTAATGGAGGATGGAAAACCCAAGGAAGGCAAATGGACATTTGATACTGAAAATCGTTCTAAATATCCAAAAACGGAAATCCCCCCAAGTTTCTTGCCAAGTGAGGAGAATCCATATATCCAAGAAGCTCGAACCTATGTGGAAAAATTATTTCCGGATAATCCGGGAAATAGTAAAGGACCCATTCTTTTTGAAATAAATAAAGAGTGTACTCAAAAAAGAATCAATGAATTCCTAGAAAATCGATTTCAACATTTTGGGAAATATGAAGATGCTATTTTAAAAGAGGAACATGTTTTAAATCATTCAGTTTTAAGCCCTATGATCAATATAGGATTAATTAGACCCTTAGAACTAGTCTTAAAAGCAGAAGAATTTGCCGAGAAAAAAAACATTCCCATCAATTCCTCCGAGGGTTTTATCAGACAAATTATTGGTTGGAGAGAATTTATTCGATGGGTTTACCTTGAAAAAGGAACTTACCAAAGAACGAAAAATTTTTGGAATTTCAATCGAAAAATACCAGACTCCTTTTGGAAAGGTACTACCGGCATTGCACCCGTTGATATCACTATTAGAAAAATTCTTGAAACTGGATATTGTCACCATATTGAACGATTGATGGTTTTAGGGAATTTTATGGTACTCTGTGAATTTGACCCCGATGAAGTTTATCGATGGTTTATGGAAATGTTTATTGATGCCTATGATTGGGTAATGGTTCCGAATGTTTATGGTATGACCCAATTTGCCGATGGCGGAACCATGACAACCAAACCTTATATTTCTGGTAGCAATTATTTAATGAAAATGAGTAATTATCCTAAAGGCGAATGGCAGAAAACTTGGGATGGCCTTTATTGGAGATTCATCGATAAACAGCGAAATTTCTTTTTAAAAAACCCTAGAATGGGGATGATGGTTAACTTATTCAATAAAATGCCTGAAGAAAAAAGAAAGGAGCACTTGGATCATGCTGAAAAATTTTTAGCGAATCTATCTTAAATTAAAACAAATTTATTATATAAATAGTTTAATATTTTATATACAATAAGTACAATTTATGGATTTGCATTCGGATATTGCCATTATCGGTGCTGGTGCATCGGGTTTATTACTTCTCGGCGAAATCTTAAAGGATCCAAATCATCAGAAAAAATCGATTATATTGATCGATAATGGAGAAAGGACGGAGAAAAATTGGGCTTTCTGGTCTAAGCCGAAAAATTCCTATGAAAATCTGATCTACCATCAGTGGAAATCGATTTCATTTATCTCAATTGATTCCCAAAAAATCCATCAGATAACAGCCCCGTATACCTATAATTTAATAGTTTCAAAGGATTTATTCTCATGGATGTTTGAGCACGTGATTCCTGAAAATAAAAATGTGCGCATAATTCTTGGAACAGTTATCGGCGGAGAATTTAATTCATCCATAAAAAAAATCCATTTGGAAGATGGATCGACCATTCAGACAAATATCCTAGCCGATTCAAGACAAGACCCGGATTTATCGGATTCAGCCATTGAATTAAAACAGCATTTTTATGGGAAACTCATTGAGACCAAAGATTTTATGTTCAATTCCGATCAAGCAACCCTGATGGATTTTAATTTTCCACCAGTAAATAATTCTGTTGGTTTTGGTTATATCCTCCCTTATTCATCTAATAAAGCATTTATAGAAGTCACCTTCTTTGATGAAAAACCTTTATCAAAAAATGAATATGAAAAATATTGGAATGAATATTGGTCAAAAAAATTAAATGGAGTAAAATATAAAATGATCAATGAGGAAATGGGGGTCATACCCATGTCATTAAAAAAGTTTGATAAAAAAATAAAGAACGGTTATTTTAAAATTGGGACAGCGGCAGGTATGGTAAAAAATTCCACTGGATATGCCTTTAGTAGAATGTTAAAAGATGCAAAAGGTCTGGTAAATTCGAATTTCCGATCAAGGCACCCCCTTCCATTTTTCCATCATAGATTTAAGGTATATGACCATTTATTATTAAGCATTATTCAATCAGAACCCAATCAAGTTAATAAGATTATGAAACGTTTATTCGAGAATAATAAGCCAGCGATAATCTTTAAATTTTTAGATGAGGAAACAAGCATTTTAGAAGAAATAAAAATCTTTTTTAATTTACCCATTTCACTATTTTTAAAATATTTATTCAAAAAAATAGTCAAGGTATGAAACTATTAGTCGGAAATTTTATCGGTACATTTATTAGCTTAATTTTTATGCTTGGAATGCTATTGGGATTGAATTATGATTATTCCATTCAAATAGGTGTTTTAGGAATAGGTTTACTCTTATTAGGAATTCCCCATGGGGCAGGAGACATGATTATTTCTGAAATTGAATCAAAAAAGAAAAATACCACCTTTTCAAAATCAAAATTTTACATAGGTTATTTGGGAGCCATGGGTTTATATGGAATTACTTGGTGGATAAGCCCAATGCTTGCATTCATCATTTTTATTCTGATTTCAATTTTTCACTTTGGAGAATTGGAGGAAATGTTTGGAAACAATATTTTTCAATCAATCCTATTAAAATCAATTACAGGAGCTTTGGTATTAGGTATTTTAATTTTAAGTCATTGGAAGGAATCCATAATTATTTTAAATGAAATGAATCTTAGTAGATTTAACCAACTGAATTTTCCATATGAAAAAATGAATTTTTTTCTTATCTTTATACTGTTCTATATTAGTTTATTCATAAAAAATCCGGTTCTATTCAATACATTATTCTCTTTGATCATTGGGGTTTTTCTACCATTAATACTAGCTTTTACCATTTATTTTGTTGCGTGCCATTCATATAATAGTATTAGAAAAGTACAATTTTTTACTAAATTTAATTATTGGGTTTTATTTAAAAAACTTTCTCCATTTTCATTGGCAACCTTTTTTCTTTTTATTCTCTATTGGAATTTTATTGGATTCGATAAACTCTTGGTCACGAATGTCTTTATTTTTATATCGATCATCACATTTCCACATTTTTTTATTATGCACAAAATGTTAGCTGAAATACAAGAGAGCTGATTTTTTAAAAAAAAATACATTTTGTTTAATATTATCTAATAAAAAATTAAACAAAAATTAAAATTTATTGTTAGATTAGTACAAAATTAAACTATAATCATTTTCTTAATTAATTAACTTAATTATTATGAGTACACTACAAATTTTATTGGATGGAAGTCTTCAAGCTGGAGATTACATCGGCTTTACCTTTTTCACAGGGTATATGTCTATGCTTGCTGCGTCAATTTTCTTTATTGTTGAGCGTGGTACAGTGGACGATAAGTATAAAACCTCTTTACTTATCTCTGCATTAATTACTTTTATTGCCGCAGTACACTACTTCTATATGAGAGGTGTATGGCTAGAAACACACACTTCACCAACTCAATTCCGTTACATTGATTGGACTTTAACCGTTCCATTAATGTGTATTGAGTATTTCTTAATTTTAAAGCCAGCAGGTGCTAAAGGTGGAATGCTAACAAGATTATTGTTTGGTTCCATTGTAATGTTAGTTGCAGGCTATATAGGAGAAGCGGTATCCCCTGAATCAAATGTTATGTGGGGAATCATCTCAACCTTGGGTTGGGCGATTATCATCTATGAAATTTATATGGGTGAGGCCTCAAAACTGGCTGCTGCATCAAAAGATGAGCACGTAAAAACTGGTTATAAAATTATGCGTTGGTTCACATTAGTTGGTTGGGCAATATATCCAATCGGTTATATGATGTTACCAGGAAACCTATTAGCAGGTATAGCTGCTGGTGCAGATTTAACTCAATCATCTCCTGTAGATTTAGCTTATAATATTGCGGATGCAATTAACAAAATAGGATTTGGCTTGGTTGTATATTCAATTGCAAAAGGAGCTTCATCCAAATAATTAAAATACTAGTTTTAATTTTGGGGAAAATCTGCCTTCGATCTTCGGGGGCGGATTTTTTTTATTTATATAATTGCATAGCAATGGATTCTATCATAGATTTTGGTAATAAATTTGTCATAAAAGCCCCAAATTGATTGATTAATCCAATGATTTTTTCTGGTTTTTTTTGGAACATGGCTTTTACGGCAGACTTTGCAACCTCTTCGGCTGTCATAGAAAATCTTTTTGCTGCTTTATCCGCTTTCTCGGAAACATTTGCATTTTCATTAAAATGAGTGGTGGTAGGGCCGGGTGAGGCTGCAGTAACTGATAATCCTCTTTTTTTCCATTCTTGGTTTAAGGCTCTTGAAAAACTCAACAAGAAAGATTTTGTTGCTGAATAAACACTTAAATAAGGTACTGATTGGTAAGCAGAGGTGCTTGCAATATTTAATATATAACTGGGACCTTTACCGACTAATACGGGGTAGAATAGATGACAAAGTTTGAGAGCAGATTGGCAATTCAATTGAATCATCTTTTGGTATTCTTCGGTAGAATAGGAAATAAACTTACCGACCTTCCCAGAACCTGCATTATTGACTAATATTCTAATATCTACTTTTTGGTCTATTGCCCATTCAAATAATTTTTCTGCTCCTGTTGGCTCTGAAAGATCTGCCCCAAAATACCTGATATCAATGGAATATTCATGTTTAATCCGGTCAGAAACCTCCCTTAAATCAAACATATTCCGACCACTTAGCAAAAGGTTATAGCCTTTTTTCGCAAGTTCAAAGGCAATAGCTTTACCAATACCCTTAGAAGCACCTGTAATCAATGCATATTCCATAAATAAAAATAAGGATTTCTGAATCAAAAAAAAAGAGGCCGGAGCCTCTTTCTTTAAAAATCAAATAACTACTCTTCTACTTTTCTAATATCGGTAGATTTTTCTTCTTTGGATTTAAAATGATCTAAAATTTGGGTATCATCCGGTTTAATTTCTAAAGCCAATTTAAAATAATTATCTGCTTTTTGTTCATCCGATTCATAACCCAAATAATATCCTCCCAAAGCTTTATAAGCCTCAAAAATCTGATTTTTATCGGCCGTGTAATTGGTCGAGTTATCAGCTTTCAACTCGTCTATTACTCTAATAAAGTCTAGATAATCAGGGGCCCAAATACCTTTTCCTTCAAAATCTAATATTCGATTTAACCGGGCCTTAGAGATATAAAAAGGAGGCCATTTCCCGTTAATTTTTATAGCTTCATTAAACATCCCCATCCCTTTTGTACCTAATTCCATCCTTTTTAAGGTATCCGAGCTTTCTGTATAGGCTGTGGCATAATAATAATCCAGTCCAACTCTAAAATAGTCACCTGATCCAATATCTGTCTTCCTTTCAGATTTCCATTGAATCATTTTTTCTCCGTATTCACTAGCTTGTACAAAATCTTTATTTTTAAAATAAATTTCATGAATAATTGAATAGATATTATTATTTGTATCCAAAGGTGCTGCCAAATTATAATATTCTATGGCTTTATCCTCTTCTCCCAGACCTTGATACGCTTTTCCAAAATAATAATCATCCAAATAATACGGTTTAGTTCCCTGATTTTTCATTAAAGTTAAATTTGCTAAACCTTCCTGATATTCGCCTAATTCTACTCGAGAATAACCTTTCATACGGGCTATATCAGCATCTTTCACGCCTAAAGATTCCGCTTTTTGTGTATATTCCATTGAACCTTGGTAATCTTTAGACAAGAATAATAATTTAGCTGTTTCCAGAATATCTTCCGGACTTGGTTCTGAATATTTTAAATATTTACGGAAAAAATTCGATGCATTTTTGTACTGGCCTCCAATAATCAGATATTCCCCATATTTCTTAATAGCTGGGGCAAAAGTAGAATCAGATTCTAGGATTTCTCTATACCTTACCTGTGTTTCTTTGTAATTTTTACCTCTTAGATAAACCGTGGCAATCTTGGTTTTTACATTTAAATCAGAAGGGTTTAACCTTAATACTTGCTCATAAGCAGATACGGCATTACCACCATCATTCATCACTAAATAGGCATCTCCCCTTACTTCAAAATGTTCTGGTAATAAAGCAGGAAATTTTTTCGAAATTTTTGATTCAATTAAAGAGATTAATCGTAAAGCTTCGCCTGGATTATTATTTTTAAATTTTTCATCCTGACCTAATTCATAAAACATCTCATAGGCCTCGGCAATACGGTAAATTACGTCTAAATCTTTTTCCTTGGTATCGGCTAGAATTTGATCGAATTTAGGTTTTGCTTCATCTACTTTCCCTTTTGCGACATCTACTGAAATCAATCCAACCTGATTTAAGATAAAATCATTTTTGGGATCTAATTCTATTCCCTTCTTGAAAGCTGCTTCAGCATCATTGAATTCTTTTATTTTTAGGTTAAATTGTCCAAGATAAAAATAGTTTTCAGGACTAGGATTATTTGAAACAATTTGTTCTATCGATTTTTTTGCTTTTAATGGTTGAATTCGTTTTAGTAGTTCAAAAGACTCTTGAGCGGGATTTTGAGCAAGCGTCGAGAAGCCAATTAATAATAAACTCAAGACCAAACTCCATTTCATTTTATACATAATTAACACGTTTAAGGTAATTTTAAGGTTATAAAAATAGTATAAAAAATTCAAATTATACTAATAATTAAAATTAATTATTTTAGTTAATTTGATACTGACGGATATTGATTGGCCTTGTCAAGGGAATCAAACCAAATTTTAGAACAATTAATTGTCCCATATCTCCTGTTACATAATTCACAAAACCGGTACCTAATCCCAAATGGCCTTCTTTTAGGATGATTTTAATATCTCGACGTAAAGGGTATAGTTTTAGGGCTAAATTATAACCGAAAGGCTGAAAATAATCCTCCTTACTGGGGTTTTCTTTTTCAGTCACAGACATGACATGAACTGAGCGGATAAACCCGAGAGATTGTGGGTTATCACCATCGGATATCCAATTTGAGCCAATTAGACCAATGGCATTCGGATTATCAGAAACGTATTCGATAACTTCGGGATTCGAACCGGCTTCATAGATATTTAGGTTTTCTTTATTTGATAGGTTAAATTTATCCAGGAGGAATCTTAAATTACTCGAATTTCCTTTATCGACGACCAGAACTATTTTACCACGAGTTTTTTTTGATCCAATTTCTTCCCAATTTCTTTTTTCACCTTTCAGGATTCCGGAAAGGTTTTCAAGAGTAATTAAAGTATCGTTATTTTCTTTTCCGGTGATTAGAGCGATGCCATCCATGGCAAATTTGAAACTTCTGTATTTTATTCCGTCTAGGTTGAATAAATCCATTTCCTTTTCGTCCAATTCTCTGGAAATAACAATCCCACGAACTCGATCATTCAATAATTCTACTACTGCTTCATTTTCTGGAAATTCAAGAAAATTGATTTTAGTATAACTATAATTTCCTTCAAAGGCCTTGATTTCAGCATTGACTAAAGGGGAAAAAGATTCATCAACAGCCAGCGTAATTTCTCCTGAGGCTGGGCCATCTAATTCCTCTTTATCTGAACTATTACAACTAAAAACAAGGAGGCCAATAAAAAAAATAAATGGATAAAATTTGTATTTATTCATCGCCGTACGATCCATAATCATCTTCTTTAGTTTCTTTATAATATAAATAAGCCCGGTATAGTCTAAACAACCCGTATACCACGAATAAGGTACCCATCAAATGGTGGGTTTGAAAGCCTGCCATTTCTCCAAGATCTACTTGAAAAATAAAACCAGCATAGATTCCAACAACCACATAAGCTGCACCTGCTAAAAAGCGGAAAAATAAATTAAAAAAATTAGCGTTTTTCATATGGAAATATATAAAAATAAATCAGGCCTGCCAAATTTAATTGACAGGCCTGAATATATTATCAAATTACCTTATTCTGATAATTGGAATGTAATTGGCTGAGTAAATCTTGAACGTACTGCACGGCCTGATTGTTTACCAGGATTCCATTTTGGTCCGTTTTGAATTACACGCATCGCTTCCTCATCGCAACCGAAACCTACCGATTTCAATACTTTGATATCTTGGACAGATCCATCGATATTAACGACGAATTGAACGTAAACTCTACCTTGAACATTTGCTCTTTGAGCTGCAGCTGGATATCTTAAATTCTTTTGAAGATATCTTGCGAAGGCTGCAGGGCCACCAGGGAACTCCGCCATTTGTTCTACCGCTGTAAAGATTTGCTCTTCCTTCGGTTTTGGTGGTTCTACTGGTTGCTCAACCTTAGCAGCATCTGGATCGATTGGCACATCGAATACCTCATCTTCCCCAATAACTGTTTCAGAAGCAGTATTACCTTTCACCTCTTCAGGTGGAGGTTCAGGTTTCTGAACTTCTTCATCCCTCTTAATTTCTGGAGGTAAGAATTTAGTTGTTGTAACCTTTGGCGCCTCTGGTGGAGGTGGAGGTGGAGGTGGAGGTGGCGGTGGCACTACTTCATCTTTTGGTGGAGGAGTATCGATTTTCATGATTTCAGCTACTACTTCTTTCTTTTCAGAAGGACCTAAATCCAGTGATTTAAGAAAAGCAGCTAATAAAATCGCCCCAACGAATAAAGAAGAACCGATCACGGTCGCTCTTTTCATTAACTTTGGATAAGTCTTACGAAGAAAAAACGCTCCATAAGCTTTATTCTTATCCTTAAAGATAATGTCATCTAAGGTTAGATCATTATTTAAAACTTTATCTGACATACTAATTTAAATTAAAAATTGTTAACTAGGCTTAGAGCCAATTATAATCCTGATTCTTCAATGGTTTGTTCTGTTACAGGATCTAATTCAACCAGTGCATAACGCTTATTATTCGTAATAGCACATTCATCTAACATATCAACGATATTTTTATATTTCGCCGTTTTAGATGGTTTAATAACGATTGTAAAATTATCTCCTACTCTCGCTTTTAAAGTTGAAATTATCTCTCTGATTCCAGTATCTGAATAATCAGTTACCTTTACGACTGCCGTCTGACCTGGAATTCCTTGAAAATAATAAATTTTCGCAGAATCAGGCACTACAGTTAAAGTCTCAGATTCCTTGATTGGCGACGTCTCCGTCGGGTCATCAGTCTTATCTGGCATATTCAACTGCATAGTAACAGGCTTAGCTAAAGTGGTTGTAAGCATGAAAAAAGTAATCAATAAGAAACCTAAGTCTACCATTGGAGTCATGTCGATTTTGGTCGACATCTTTTTGGCGCGTTTCTTACCACTTTTATCACCTTGACTGGAGCTATCTATTTCTGCCATTTTTCTTCTGTTTAATTTTTATTATTGAGGTTTATTCTCTGGTGACGTTACAAGCTGGAATACGTTAATATTTTGCGCTTGAAGCGTAGCAACAATATCTGCAAAGGTTTTATAATTAGAATTAGCATCTCCTTTGATAGCTATTTTAATTGCAGGATTACTCAATTTTGCATATCCAATCCAGAACCCTAATTCATTATTAGTAGAATCTGTTGGCACTCCCATTAAGAATCCTTTTTCCTTTGCCTCTGTCGGCTTCACTTGTAATACTTGGTTAAGTGCTCCCGCTGGAAAACCGATCACCTCTGATGCTAAGAAATTTGCCTGCATCTCTGGTGTTACAGTTACTCCAAAACGATTCGCCATTCTCTCAAGCATAAAAGCTCTTGTATTCATATCTTCTGTAGCTATGAATACTTTGCCGTCATTCGCAACATTCACGGATAATACTCCGTCCTTGGTGTTTAAGGGTTTCTCTGAAATAGAGGTTGGTGGTGTAATGGTTACAGCCTCTTCTGGACGAAACTTCGCTGTTAACATGAAGAATGTCAAGAGTAAGAAGGCCACATCACACATAGCCGTCATATCTAGAGATACACTTTGACGCTTGGCTTTAACTTTTGGCATAACGATTAATTTTTGAAATTATAAATTTTTTTTCAATTGGACTGGACAAACCAGCTAATTGCTTCAAAAATTAACTGTGGTGAGTAGCGTAGTTTTGGTTTAAAGATAAACCAATCTCATCAATGCTATAAGTTAATTCATCAATACTAGAAGTAAAGAAGTTATAACCAATGATACAGATTGCAGAGGAACCGATACCCAAAGCGGTATTTACAAGTGCTTCGGAAATACCATTTGCTAAAGCTGTTGCATCAGTGGATCCTCCTGAATTACCCAAAGCGGCGAATGCCTTGATCATACCTACTACAGTTCCGAATAGACCTATCAAGGTGGAAACTGAAGCCAATGTTGCGATAATTGTTAGGTTTTTCTCTAAAATTGGTAATTCTAAAGAAGTAGCTTCTTCCACTTCCTTGCTAAGAGCTGCTAATTTTTGCTCCTTATCTAAAGACTTGTCTCCTACTAATTGCTGATACTTTTTAACAGCTGCTAGGGTTACATTACCTACAGATCCTTTTTGCTTTTCACAAGCTTTGATTGCTGCATCTACATCGTCTTTGTCTAATGACGCCTGGATTGAACGAACAAATTCGTCCACTTTACCAGTTCCTTTAGCTTTTGAAATAGTTAATAATCTTTCAATTGAAAATACTAGAGCAATCAAGAAACAGGTCATTAAAAAAGGTACTACAACCCCTCCCTTATAAACGATTCCAAAATAATCGCCTGGTAGTGGGTGATTGTTGTTGTCTCCTCCTTCAAAGTGGGAACCATCTCCAAAATATAGGTGGAAGGTTGCCTCAGCGATGATAAATAACAATAAAATAATCACGCCGGAACTGATTCCGCCTGACTTTTTCTTGTCTTTGTTTGCAGCTGGCTTTGCAGCTGGCTTTGCTTGTTGTGTACTCATTTTTTTTGGTAATTTGGGGTTAATAATTAATTAATTTAAAAATTAAATCGCCCAGAAATAAAGTGGAGTAGTTTTCATAGTTTCTACAAAATTTCTAAGGACGTAAACACAAATGTAATGTAATTATCCATAAATTTACAAACACTGTAACCGTTTTACAATTTAATAAACTTTACTATGCTGTTTTATCTTTGTACTTATTTAATATTTTTAGTAATATTTTGCATAAAATAAGGTACTATTTTTAGAAAAAAAAAATAAAAAAAAATAAAAAAAAATTATCTTAATCGTAATGGATTCCCCCTACTATAAAAAGACCCCTCGTGCTTCCTACCGAAATTCAAATGATCTGACGGTTGGTCAGGCTATTGATCGTTTAATTGACTTATATAAACTCGAGGGAAAATTAAATGAAGCTGCCTTAGACCAAGTCTGGGAAGATTTATTGGGAAAACCTGTAGCCATGCGAACAACGGAACTATTTTTAAAAAAATCAACCCTTTTTTTAAAAATAGAATCTGCCCCATTAAAAAATGAATTGTGGTTAGCAAAAGATAAATTAATTAAAAAAATCAATGAAAAAATGGGAAATTCAACCATCAAAGAAATTAAATTCCTATGAGTCAAATCCCTCCCTTCTTGAATATCGGAGATCAAGTAGAATTAATTTCACCCTCCTCTCCTTCTGATTCACTTAATTGGATCAAAGGAAAAGAAGTCTTAGAGTCTTGGGGTTTAAAAGTATCTCTTTCTCCTAATATAAATTCAAAACATCACGGTTTGGCCGGAACAGATCAACAACGCCTTGACGATCTTCAAAATGCCTTGGATAACCCAAATACGAAAGCCATTTTTCCTATAAGAGGAGGCTATGGTTTAACCAGAATTATTGACCAATTAGATTTTTCTAAATTTATTGAAAACCCCAAATGGATCATAGGGTTTTCTGATATTACCGCCTTACATCTTGCCGTAAATGCACTCGAAATCGCTTCTATCCACGGCCCAATGCCGAATAATTTTTTAGAAGAAAATTCCCAAGATAAACTAGAATTTCTAAAAAAACTTCTTTTTGGAGATTCGATTGAAATTCCCTTAAAACAGCATCAGAATTCCTTTAATAAAACTTTGAAAGGAAAAATAATTGGGGGAAACCTCTCCTTAATTTGCCAAAATATTGGCACAAACACCTTCCCAAATCCTGAAAATAAAATCCTATTCCTGGAAGATGTAGGAGAAAAATATTATCACATAGACCGAATGATGATCCAATTGAAACGCTCAGGCCTTTTCCACTATTTAAATGGCTTAATAATCGGACAATTTTCTGAATGTTCGGAAGCCAAATTAACAATCGGACAATCCCCCTACGAAATCATTCAATCCCATCTAATAGATTCCGGATTGCCCATTATTTGGAACTTCTCTGCCGGTCATATTCCTTATAATATTCCATTTTTTCTTCAAAAAGAAATCGAAATTCAATCTGAAAAACTCCTTGTTTAATAGTCAAATTACTGATATTTTCAAGCTTACGATTCCTATTATCAATAAGTAGATTGCAATTAATTATAGCATGGTTTTTCTTTGAAAAAAACTCCATGTTTATCAAGACTTTTGGGTGTGCAGTTCTAGGAATTAATGCCACCATCATTACCATCGAAACCAATGTAATTCAAGGCTTAAATTGCCATTTGGTTGGACTTCCTGATTCTACCATCAAAGAAGCTATTCATCGGGTAGAATCCTCCATTAAATTATTAGGGTTTTATTTTCCACGAACCAAAGTTATCATAAATCTGGCCCCAGCAGATATTCGAAAAGAAGGCTCTGCTTATGATCTTCCAATCGCACTTTCTGTGATTTATTCTTCCGGACAAATTACCTTTCCCAATTTTGAGAAATTTGTGATCATGGGAGAATTATCCTTAGATGGGATACTCAGACCCATTAAAGGAGCCTTGCCAATTGCTCTAGAAGCAAAAAAACAAGGTTTTAAATCTATTATCCTCCCTTTTGAAAATGCTTTTGAAGCCTCTGTGGTAGATGAATTAACCATTTATGGAGTTAAATCATTAGAAGAAGCAATCCAATTATTATCTGAGAAAAAATCCTTCACACCAATTAAAGCCAATTTGAAGGATTTTTTTGAAAATAAAATCACGCATTTTGATGTAGATTATTCGAGTGTACAAGGGCAAGAAGGGGTAAAAAGAGCCTTGGAAGTCGCTGCAGCAGGTGGCCATAACGTCATCATGATTGGCCCGCCAGGAGCAGGAAAAACTATGATGGCAAAAAGATTACCAAGTATTTTACCTCCCCTAAGTTTAGCTGAGGCACTTGAAACCACCAAAATACATTCGGTGGCAGGAAAACTTTCCAATAATAAAACCCTAATTGCCACAAGACCCTTTCGAAATCCACATCATACCATTTCCAATGCGGCTTTAGTAGGTGGCGGAACGAATCCTCAGCCAGGAGAAATATCCTTG
>CAZXZK010000001.1:40801-44990 GCA_964645295.1 uncultured Cytophagales bacterium
CATAATGGTATTTTATTTTTGGATGAATTACCAGAATTTAATAGAATGGCATTAGAAGTTTTAAGGCAACCCCTAGAGGATAGAAAAGTCTTGATTTCTAGAGCCAAATGGGCTGTAGAATTTCCAGCGAATTTTATGCTTATCGCCTCCATGAACCCATGCCCCTGTGGCTATTATAATCATCCGACAAAAGACTGCCTATGTAAACCACAAACTGTTCAAAAATATTTAAATAAAATTTCCGGACCATTACTTGACCGATTTGATATTCAAATTGAAATTCAGCCTGTCAATTTTGAAGAAATGACCAGCAATCTTACCATGGAAAAGTCTTCCTCTATTCGAGAAAGGATTATTCAGGCAAGAGAAATTCAATTAGAAAGATTCCACAATCATGAAAAAATATTTCATAATTCCATGATGGGGCCAGATTTAGTAAAAGAATTTTGCTATCTAAATAATGCTTGCCAATCTCTTCTAAAAATTGCCATGGAAAAACTTCAATTATCTGGCAGAGCCTATGACCGAATCGTAAAGGTTTCCAGAACCATTGCTGATTTAGAAGGTTCCATGGAAATTGTGCCTTATCATGTGGCAGAGGCAATCAACTATAGAAATATGGATCGTTCGGCTTGGGGAGTTTAGGATTATTTAATTGATTTTTCTTATTTTTAGGAAATTTAATAAATAACCATGAAAAAAATCTTTATCCTTCTCCTTACCCTAACCCTCCAAGTTAATTTATTTTCCCAAAAATTGGAAGGTTTCAAGCCTTTTACTTCGATGGAAGAAATTTTTAAAAAAGAAAATTCGAATGGGAAACCTATTTTTTTAGAGGCTTATCTTCCTGATTGTCCGCATTGTAAAGCATTTATTCCAACCTTTCAGAATCCAGCTGTGGTAGACTTTTTAAAGACCATCAACGCTTATCAAATGAATATGGAAGACCCAGAAATTAGAAAATATTTATTTGAGCACCAAATCATGGTGACTAGCACCCCCACTTTTTTACTATTTGATGAAGAAGGAGATTTGATTTATTTTAACAAAGCCCATAGTGATATAAACACCCCAGAATTAGTCATAAAAACCCTAAAAGAAGCCATTGCCCCCGAGAATAGACCAAAGGTTTTAAAAGAGAAATTGGCAAACGGCACATTCAATGGAAATGATTTATTAAGACTAGCTCAATATTCCAAAGGGGTTCTTGACACCACATTGAATGCAGAAATCATGCAGCAAATTGCTTTAAATATTCCAGAGGAGAATTATTCTAATGCAGGGATTATCAAATTAATGGCAGAAGCCATGATAGAGGAAAATAATCCCTTATTCAATTATATGATTCATCATATTGATCGTTTTTATGAAACAACGGATTCAAATACTGTCCGTTATATTATTGAAAATACTATTATGAATAATTTATTCGCCCCAAATTCTCCTTCCTATTCTAGAGAACGTTTAAATGAGATGAAATTTGGATTAAAAACCCTTGGTTTAGACGAGAAAATGATTGCTTCTCGCTTTATTGTGGTGGAGGTAAAAAAATCCTTGAAGGAGTCTCTTTTTCAAAATGCTATTGAATTAATAAAGGAATTTTACGGTGAAAATGAAATCCCTGAAAAAGAAAAAGAATATTGGTGTAATGAATTAAAATCAGGAAATTATCCTGGAGAATGCCCTTTTTAACCGTTATTTAATAAAACAAGTATGAAAATAAAAGGTATTATTTGGAATATTATATTCATTGGTCTATTTTTTAGTTTAAGTGGTTTTTATCAGAACCTCAATGATTGGGAATCCATTTTTTCAAAAATAAAAGAAGAAGTAGATCACCACTCACAGGTTTATGAAAATTTAAAAAGATCCACCGAAACTATTGGACATCGATTAACAGGAAGTCTAAATGGTAAAAAAGCTGAGCAACATACCTATGATTTGTTTAAATCCTATGGCTACGATGTGAAATTTGAAGAATTTGAAGTAGAGGCATGGGCAAGAGAATCTGTCAGTTTATCCATTGCACCTGAAAATTCAGATAATTATCGGGATTTAGAAGTCGTATCATTGGCGATGACCCCTTTGAAATCTGATATTTCTGGTAAAATCATTCATTTAGGAAATGGACTTGAAGGAGATTTTGAAAAACATCAAGGGGAGGTTAAGGGCAAAATTGTCTTGATGAACATTGGTTTAATAGATGCACCCAAAGGAACAAAAAATTTACATCGATCGGAAAAGGTCGCTATTGCCATTGAATATGGAGCCATTGGAGTGATTTTTATCAATACTGTAAAAGGGCATGTATTACTGACTGGAACAGCCTCGGTAACGTCTAATTTAATTTCCATACCAGCAGTCTGTATTACATTGGAAGATGGGATGGAACTAAAAAAATGGCTAGAGGAAAAGCCGGATTTATTGGCTGAAATCCAAATGAGAAATACAAGTAATTTAATAAAAGCGAGAAATGTCATTGCACGATTAGCCGGAACAGACCGTAAACTATCCAAAGAAAAAATCATCCTTGGTGGCCATTTGGATTCTTGGGATTTGGCCCAGGGGGCAATCGATAATGGAATAGGATCTTATAGTGTAATTGACATTGCCAGAACCTTTAAAGCATTGAATTTAAATTCCAAAAGAACCATTGAATTTGTGATGTTTATGGGGGAAGAGGAAGGACTATTAGGATCAAAGGCTTTTATGAAAAAACAAATTGAGCAAGGTAATGAAGATGAAATAGTCTACATGATTAATCTTGATATGACCAACAATGTCTATGGATTTAATGCTGGAGGAAGAAAAGAAATTTCTGAAATCATCCAGTCCATTGGAAAAACGATTCAAATGGTCGATAAAGATTATGAAAATGGCTTTAGTAATTCAGCAGGTTTACATTCCGATCATCAAACCTTTATGATGGAGGGAATCCCAACAGGTTGGCCAATGGGTAGACTGGAACCATCGGTTGGAAACTGTTATCATGCCAATTGCGATTCTTTTGAATTAGTCAACAAAAAGGAATTAGAAAAAAATGTGAAGTATACGGGAATGTTCTTATATGCACTTGCTAATTTAGATGAATTCCCCGCAAAAAAATTAAATTTTGACGAAACCCGGGCGTTTTTCATTCAACAAAATCTAAAAAGAGAATTAGAGTTAGGAAATGAATGGAAATGGAAATAAATTTGATTAATCAATAAACACCTTGTATTTTTATATTCATGATAGAATCGAATCCTTTTTTTTCACACAATATGGAAATTACCCCTGAATCTTCTTTTAAATCAATCATCAAAGTAATAGGTGTTGGAGGTGGAGGCTCAAATGCCGTTAAGCATATGACTAGTTTAGAGATAAAAGGAGCTGATTTAATTATTTCTAACACTGATTCACAGGCTTTGGCTTCTAATCCAGTTACGCATAAAATAAAATTAGGCGAGATGGGTTTAGGTGCTGGAACGGACCCTGAGGTTGGAAAAAAAGCCGCGATTCAAAGTAAGGAAAAAATTGAATCTATCATGACGGACGAGACACAAATGGTTTTTGTGACGGCCGGTATGGGAGGGGGGACTGGAACAGGGGCGGCCCCGGTTATTGCTGAGATTGCAGCAAATAAAGGCTTACTTACCGTAGCAGTTGTAACGGCGCCATATACCTGGGAAGGATCAGATAAAATTCAATTTGCCAGAAATGGAATTGAAGAATTAAAAAAATATTCTGATACCGTTTTAGTGGTATTAAATGACAAATTAGCCCAATTATACGAGGATTTACCAGTTTTACAAGCTTTTGAAAAAGCCGATGATGTCTTGGCAAAGGCAGTTAAATCAGTGGTGGATGTGATTGCTAAACCAGGAAATATCAATACTGACTTTATGGATGTCAAGAAAGTATTGACTAAGGCTGGCCAGGCATTGATGTCCTCAGCTACGGGTTCAGGGCAAGAACGTGCTTTAAATGCGATTTCTCAGGCCTTGGATTCCCCTTTATTAAATTCACAAGAAATTAAAGGTGCCAAACGAATTTTAATTACCGTTTCTACTAGTACGAATAATTCGTTGAGAATGAGTGAGCAAAATATCATTATCGACTATGTCATGAAGCGGGTAAATGCGCAAGCCAATATGGTGAAATTCGGATTTTCGAGTGATGAAAGTTTGGGGGAAGATTTATATTTGAC
>CAZXZK010000001.1:45000-51346 GCA_964645295.1 uncultured Cytophagales bacterium
ATTGCTGCTGGGTTTGAGAATGAATTTAATACTTACGATTTATTTTTCCCTCATTCGAATAGTGAAAAAAATGAATGGAATAATCAAGTAACGGAAGGCGTATTATTCCAAAATGAAGAAAACGGTTCAGAGGAAACTGACGAAGTTAAATTTACTAAATTGGTTGAAGCTTATTATAACGGTAATATCTTAGATAACGAAATTAGCACCCCAACTTATCAAAGAAATAAGATAAATTTAGTGGATATTAATCGTTTGCCTAAGGACAAATGGAAGGTATCAGAACTTTAATTTTTATTGAATTTGTTCAATATTTTTACTGATTTATTGATTATTTCTAAATCAGAGTAATAAACTAAGTATTCTGAGATACCCGGACTTCCACCCATAGAAACCTTATTATTCCTAAATACCATTTTAGAATCTCTGCTCCTTTTTGCGCTCATATGTACCGCATCTACTCCTATCGATAAGAATTGAATCATATTTTCCGGACTTACCCCACTTCCAGCCATAATTTGAATGGTTCTATTTGGAATATTGACCCATTTTTCCAGATTTGCTAATCCATCAATGGCTTTATTATGTTTCCCAGAAGTTAAAATTCTTGTAAAGCCTAAATCTTGCAATTCCAATATTACCTTTTCCGTATCCAAAGTCATGTCAATGGCCCTGTGGAAAGTCCACTCTAATTTAGGGGCTTGCTTCAAGAGAATTTTTATAAAATTCTTATCGAGTTTTCCCGCTGGATTGAGAATGCCAGTGACGATTCCAGAGACATTTACCTCCATTAAAGAATCCAGTTCCTTTTGAATTACATATTTTTCTGAATCTGAATAGGTGAAATCTCCGCCTCGCGGACGAAGCATAGCATGAATGGGTATGGTGGTTTTTTCTTGAATTGCCTGAATCATTCCTTGGCTTGGTGTACAGCCACCTTCCCACATGGAAGAACAAAGTTCAATTCTGTCTGCTCCAGCCAAATTGGCATTAATAGCTGATTCCAAAGAGTATACATTGATTTCAAGAGATTTTTTGCTCATGGAAGAAGGGGATTATTTAATTTTAAAATTTAAATTAGAAAAATTATTTTGTATTGCTTTTTTAATCTCAAATTTATTTTACTTTTGCATTATTGTTTAACAAAATAAAACTAAAATAATTCTTTACTATATGTACTGGACACTAGAATTGGCCTCCTATTTAGAAGATGCTCCTTGGCCTGCAAGCAAAGATGAATTAATTGATTTTGCAGTTCGTACAGGTGCACCCCTTGAGGTCGTTGAAAACCTCAATGAATTAGAAGATGATGGTCATCCATTTGAATCAATCGAAGAAATTTGGCCTGATTATCCAACGAAAGATGATTTCTTTTTTAACGAAGACGAATATTGATGGGCAGCAGCCGGGTTGAGAAGAATTAAGAATTACCCCTATTCTGCCCATGAATTTATTCGTGGGCGCTTAGGGAGAGCACCAGCCGCTTTTCAATCTTCCTTTATTAATTTCAATATTTTATTGGATAATTCAATATCTCTTAAGCTTATCCCCCAGCGTCTTTCCACAATATCCTCGTTTTTTTGTACAAATTCAAATTTCTTAAGATAGGTGATTTCCCCTTTTAAATAAGGATGATCTGGTAGTATTGGATCCCACCCATCATTTTGATTATCACAAATTTCCTTCACTAATGGAGCTTGAGAACCATAGGTTTCTTTCCAATGGGCCAAGACCAAATTTTTTAAAGGGGGGTCTAAAGCAATTTTTTCCAAAAGGGATGAATTAAAACCTTCACCTCCCACTAACAAATGGTTCTTGGTGACAGCTTCTTTTGAATTTTTATGAAAGATTTTTTCCTCCATCTCATCAACTGTATCTTCAGCCATCACTCGATAGGTGGTCCATTTACCACCCAAAATACTGATTAAGTTTGATTTTGGATCATATTCGACTAGATGGTCTCTCACCAAAGATTTTGTATCATTTACTTCCTCTGGATCAAGGGATACTAGTGGCCTTTGTCCTACAAAAACACCTTTTATATCCTTTTTATGGGCACGTGAATTCGCAAATTCATTAAAATACTCTAGGAGATACTCTTTTTCTATTTCTAAAATTTCAGGATGATCATTTAGCTCATCTGGGTCGTCGGTTGTTCCAACCAATACATAATTTCTAAAAGGAATAACAAAAATTACCCTTCCATCCTTGGTTTTAGGAATTAAAAGCGCATGGTCTCCTGGAAAAAATTCTTTATCCAAAACGATATGAGCTCCTCTTGAGACCGTCATTCTTGGTTTCAGTTGAGGGTTGGCCAACATTCGAATGGTATCAGAAAATGGTCCGGTGGCATTGATGACTGATTTTGCAAACACGGTAATTTCTTCCTGATTAATTTCATCCTGAAGAACTAATTCTATTGAATCACCCTGTTTATGATATTTTTTCAGAGAAACATAATTCAGACAGTTAGCTCCATTTTTCTGTGCCGTATAAATTAAGGAAAGGTTATATCGGGCATCATTCATCTGACCGTCGTAATATAGGATTCCTCCAACCATTCCCTGGGTATTGATACCAGGACAAATCTCATTGATTTTTTTATTAGTGAGAAATTGGGAAGACTGTAGATTGGTATTTCCGGCTAATAAATCATAGATTTTCATCCCTATTCCATAATACCATTTTTCAATGATTGAATAGCAAGGGGTAATTAAGGGAAGGGCATTACTTAAATGAGGGGCATTATGAATCATATTTTTTCTCTCATGAAGGGCTTTATATACCATTTTCAATTGAGAAAAATCAAATTTTTTTACGGCTTGTTCTAAATAACGAACTCCACCATGTATTAGTTTGGTTGATTTGGAAGAGGTTTGAGAAGCAAAATCACCTTTATCAATAATCAATACTTTATAGCCACGAAGGCTAGCATCCAAGGCAATACCTGCTCCGGAAGCACCGCCTCCAACGACAAGAACATCAAAATTTTGATTATTAATACTTTTCAGGCGACTCATCCGATCAACTATTTTTCCCATTTTACCATATTTTACTACAAAATTAGTTAAAATTAAAATTTTGAAGAAAAGAATTGCATAAAAATTACCACAAATAAACAAGATTTTATAATTTTGCAGACCCTTGATAATTGTATCGAGGTTTTATTGTTTAAATTCCTGATTTAGGAACAGTTATGGCTAAAAAAGATATTAAAGATTCGATTGAAATTATTGAGAGCCCAGAGGCACTTGCAAAAGAAGTTTCCAATATTGAAAATCTTTTGAAAAAGAATAGTAAAATGATTTATGGGCTTGTTGGAATAATCATCCTAGGAGCAGCAGCTTACTTTGGTAACAAGTATTATCAAAATTCCCAAGCCGAGGAGGGAGAAAAAGAATTATTCAAGGCGGTTTATAGTTTTGAGGCGGATTCACTAACTAAGGCCAATCAGGAATTATTAAGCGTCTCTGATAATTATGGGGGAAGCGCGCAAAATTTGGCTGATTTTTATTTAGGAGCGTCCTATTTGAAACAAGGTAGATTTAATGAGGCTATTGAGAAATTAAAGAATTTTAGTAGTGGAGATTTATTATTGCAGGCAAGAGCTTATTCCTTAATTGGAGATGCCTACATGGAAAACAAATCCTATTCAGAAGCCATAAGTTATTACCAAAAAGCCGCTGAATACAGAGAGAATAAATTCTTTACTCCGGGCTATTTAGTAAAATTAGCCATCGCCTATGAAGCCAATAATAATATCGAAGATGCTATTAATGCTTATGCTAAAATTATTGAGGATTTCCCTAATTCAGCAGAAATTGGATTGGCAAAAAAATATAAATCCATGTTGGAAGGCTCTATCCAAGAATAAAATTTAATCAAATGGAAAGAGGGGATAGGAGCTAGACTTTTATCCCTTTTATTTTAATAAAATATTATGTCTTCAGCAGATAAAAATCTTAACGAAATTAATCGAACAGGCTTACCAGATATTCGTTCTAAAAAATTTGGTATTGTGGTATCGGAATGGAATGAAAAAATCACTGAGGCCTTATATGGAGGAGCTTACCAGACATTGATAGAAAACGGAGCGAAGGAAAAAAATATTTTTCGTATCCATGTTCCAGGTTCTTTTGAGTTATCTCTAGGAGCTCAAAAATTAGCTCAAAAAGCAAAGATTGATGCGGTCATTTGCCTTGGTTGCATTATTCAAGGCGAAACTAAACATTTTGATTTTATTGCTCATGCAGTGGCCCAAGGAATCACAAATGTAGGCTTGAAATATGATAAACCTGTCGTTTTTGGAGTATTAACTCCTGATACCATTCAACAAGCAGAAGATCGAGCAGGAGGAAAACACGGTAATAAAGGTATAGAAGCAGCCATGACGGCTATTAAAATGTTGAATTTGTAAATCATCACCCATTATGCAAGTTTGGAAATTTGGAGGTACATCAGTTGGGAAACCAGAAAGAATGCATTCCATCAAGAAATTAATTTCAGAAGATAACCAATCTAAAATTATTGTATTGTCGGCTCTTTCTGGAACGACAAATTCATTAATTTCTATTTCTGAAAATACCAAAAAAAGGGATTTAAAACTTAGCAAGACAATCATTGATGATCTTTATCATCATTATCAGGTTTTTATTAAAGAATTATATAGTACAGAAAAAGGTTTAGCGAAAGGACAGGAAATTATCGATCTAGAATTTGCTCGAATCAGAGAATTAATTTCGATAGATCCTTATTCACCAAAACAAGAAAAAGAAATGGTGGCAATGGGAGAATTATTGTCTACCCAAATGTTTTCTGTTTATTTAGAAGAGGAAGGTATAGACGTTCAATTGATACCTGCTTTGGATTTTATGGTAATTGATGGGGATGGCGAACCCATTCTTAAAAAGATAGAGGAAAACCTTAGGAAAATCATTGACCTTTCCAATAAGAACACCATCTATGTCACGCAGGGGTTTATTTGTAGGAATCCGCAGGGAGAAATTGATAATTTAAAACGCGGAGGATCAGACTATACTGCTTCTTTGGTAGGGGCAGCAATCCTTGCAGAGGAAGTTCAAATATGGACTGATATTGATGGCATGCATAATAATGACCCTCGAATTGTAAAGAACACTTTTCCTATTCGTGAATTATCTTTTGAAGAAGCTGCAGAATTAGCGTATTTTGGAGCTAAAATTCTTCATCCTAGTACCATTACCCCTTCTAAAATTAAAGGGGTGCCTGTTAGATTAAAAAATACTATGGAACCACAGGCATTTGGGACCTTAATTTCAGAAAAAACGAATAATATAGAATTTAAGGCAATTGCTGCCAAGGATGATATCACTGCGATTTATATTCATTCTACTCGAATGCTAAATGCTTATGGTTTTTTAAGAAAAATATTTGAAATTTTTGAAAAATACAAAACGCCAGTAGATATGATTACTACCTCCGAGGTATCGGTGTCTGTCACCATAGACAATACCAAAAATCTCGATAAAATCACTGCTGAATTATCTGAATTCTCCGATTTAGAAGAATACGATTCCAATCAAGTAATTATTTGTATTGTTGGTAATTTTAGTGCTGATAAGGAGGGAATAGCCATTAAGGTATTAAATTCATTAAAAGAAATTCCTATACGAATGATTTCTTATGGGGCTTCAGAACATAATATTTCTATCTTAGTAGACGCAAAATACAAAGCAGATGCCTTAAATGCTTTAAATGATGGACTATTTTTTAAATCGATATGTTAAGTATACCTTTTATAAAAGCAAATTTTGAGAAAAGCCTGAAAGGTTTAGAAAAGAAGAATTTTCACCAAGGAAAAGAAATTTTGGAAGAAATTTTGAATTTGGATGAAGAAAGAAAAAAGCTTCAGACACAGGTTGAACAATCTCAAGAGAAATTGAATGTAATATCTCGTTCCATAGGTGAAATGATGAAGTCGGGACAGGTGGAAGAGGCTAATCAAATGAAGGAAGAGACAAGCTTTTTAAAAAATACCATAAAGCATTTAGGGGAGGAGATCAAAAGGATGGAAGAAACGATTTTTAATCAATTAGTTACTCTCCCAAATCTACCTCACGATTCAGTTCCTGCTGGAAAAACTGCGGAGGATAATGAAGTCGTTTTAACCTATGGAAATACGCCTAAACTGCATGATCAGGCATTACCTCATTGGGAATTGATAAAAAAACTGGATATTATTGATTTCGATCTTGGAATAAAAGTGTCTGGAGCTGGATTTCCTGTATATAAGGGCCCTGGTGCTAGACTTCAAAGAGCATTAATCAACTTCTTTTTAGATGAAGCCATCCAAGCAGGTTATCAGGAG
>CAZXZK010000001.1:51356-52990 GCA_964645295.1 uncultured Cytophagales bacterium
ACAGCCCCCAATTTTAATAAATGAAGATTCAGGTTTTGGAACAGGCCAACTTCCAGACAAAGAAGGTCAAATGTATGTTACCAAGGAAGAAGGGTTATATTTAATTCCCACGGCTGAAGTCCCTATTACGAATTTATTTAGGGATGAAATTATTGATTCTAAAGCCTTACCAATTAGGGTGGCAGGCCATTCTCCTTGTTTTAGAAGGGAAGCAGGTTCTTGGGGTGCTCATGTAAGAGGCCTAAACCGTTTACATCAATTTGACAAGGTAGAAATTGTTCAGATAACTCGTCCGGAAAATTCCTATGACACCTTGGAAGAGATGTCGTCCTATGTGCAGGGTTTATTAAAAAAACTGGGTTTGCATTATCGTGTATTAAGACTATGCGGCGGAGATATGAGTTTTGCTTCTGCCCTAACCTATGATATGGAAGTTTGGTCTGCGGCCCAAGAAAGATGGTTGGAAGTAAGTTCAGTTTCGAATTTTGAAACTTTTCAGTCTAATCGATTAAAAGTACGGACCAAAATTGACGGAAAAACAGAATTACTTCATACCTTAAATGGATCAGCCTTGGCATTACCTCGCATAGTAGCAGCCATCTTAGAAAATAACCAAGAGCCGGAGGGGGTAAGAATGCCAAAGGTTTTAGTTCCCTATTTAGGCTTTGAATACATCAAAGAATCTCGGTAAAACTATTCTTTAATTTTTGATAGTATATTTTTGTTTTGGATAATTTACAATCTAAGACATGACCTCCTTCCAAGCGATTTTCATTGATATAATGAAAATGAAGTCCATTCACATTAATGTTTTGAGGGGTATAATTTAAATAATATCCAAAAGCTACTCCTCTCGGATTAGACAAAGTCTTAATTACAGAACTTGATTGAATTACTTTAGGAAGACTTTTATAAGGGGCTTCTTGTTTAAAAACGGAACGAATGGTGATTTCATTAAAACTGGTTTCTATTTTTATAGCATAATTTTCAGAACTATCTAAATGGGATTTCAAAAAATCATTCAATGAAATTAAAGAAGGAATCGAATCTAATTCAAGAATTTGAGGTTTATTGAATTCGCAAACGGCAAAAAACGGGCTTTTTTCGGTACTCGTTGGATCGATCATAATGGGGGATTCGTTCGGACGAATTTTATAGATTAGACCTTCCACCATAATCCCTTCCCCATCTAAATCATTAAAGGTCCCAAGCCCATAATTTCCTTTTAAATTTAATAAATTAAGTGATTTATTGGAGAAATAATTGGAATCTAATAAAGCTTGATAAGAACCCACTTGGGTGATCCCATCCTCTATCTTACGAATAGATTCAATATAACAAGAAAGGCAGATGGATACCAGGATAAAACTGGTGATTATTTTTTTCATGTGGTTGGTATTTTATTTATTGTTTTTTTTATTCTTCGACCAACAATTTAAACCCTTCACCATGCAAATTAATAATTTGAACCTTGGGGTCATCTTTAAACATTTTTCGGAGTTTGGTCATGTATACATCCATACTCCTTGCATTGAAATAGGTATCATTTCCCCAAATTAATTTAAGTGCGAAGGAACGACTAATGGTTTGGTTCATATTTTCAACCAATAATTTAACTAATTGGTTTTCTTTAG
>CAZXZK010000001.1:53000-59031 GCA_964645295.1 uncultured Cytophagales bacterium
TTCTAGGTGAAACTCCAGTTGGAAACGCCAGTTCTAAAACTAATCTTGATTTTTCAGGGAAATACTGGTATTGACCAATTTTTATTTCTTGAGAAATATCTTTAACTTCATTGGAACCCAGTTGGGTTCTTCTCAAAACAGCCTCGATTCTAGCAATTAGAATTTCCATTGAAACTGGCTTGGTTAGATAATCATCTGCTCCCAATTTAAATCCTTTTAAGGTATCTTCTTCCATTGATTTTGCAGTTAGGAAAATTATTGGGACCTTTAGATTAGATTGTTGAATATCTTTTGCTAATGAAAAACCATCTTTTTTAGGCATCATAACATCTAAAAGGCAAAGGTCATAGGGATTATTCACCAATTCTTTTAAACCCTCATCTCCATCTTGAACCCATTTTACTTCAAAGTCTTTTTTTTCTAAAAAAGTTTGTAATAAAAAACCTAAGCTTGGATCGTCTTCTGCTAATAATATTTTTCTTTTCCCTTTCATTTTATGAGGATATTGGTAGGTGAATAATAAACTGACTTCCTTCCTTTAATTTACTCATTACTTCTATTTTTCCTTTATGAATATCCATAATTTTTTTCACATAACTCAAACCCAAACCAAAACCTTTTACATTGTGTAAATTACCTGTGGGAACACGGTAAAAGGCATCAAATAAATAAGGGATATTTTGGGAGGCAATCCCAATTCCAGAATCTTTGATAGAGAAAATAATTTCTTTTTCATTTTCCTCTAAACTTATTTGAACGATTGGTTCAGCTTCGGAATATTTTATTGCATTATCCATTAAATTTAAAATAGCATTAGAAATATGGGTTTCATCTCCCATAAATCGGATTGGTTGCTTTGGTAAATTCAACTCAAAACTGCCACCTTTTGCTTGAATAATTGGCTCTTGGGCTTCCACCAAAATTTGAATCAATTCAACCAAATTAAGCTCTTTTTTATTTAGGACAATTTCTTCTTTTTCCATCTGGGCAGTCTGGAGGACCTTTTCCACTTGTTTCCCCAATCGTTGATTTTCGGTTTGGATGATCCCAATGAATTTCTTGAGTGAATCATTTGAATTAACTACCTGATCTTCTGAAATTAATTGCGAGGCCAATGAAATACTAGAAATAGGTGTCTTAAATTCATGCGTCATATTATTGATAAAATCATTTTTTATTTCTGCCAATTTCTTTTGTTTAATTATCGTTTGAATGGCATAGAAAAAGGAACCGATAATAACCGAAAGTAATAATAGGGCTGAAATAATGTTCGAACCCATGGCTTGGAGGATAAAAGACTTTTGGTTAGGAAAACGAAGGTATAAAAAATAATTAGTTGGATGTAAATCATTAGGGAAAAGCGAAGTTTTATAAAAAATTGTTTTCAAATTGGGGTTGAAGGCATTTTTATTGGAGGAATAGATAATTGAATCTGGTTGATTAATATCTTTTGCTATGGCAAATTCAAAGGGTAATAGAATCCCCTTTGATGCGAGCATTTGTTCTAGAGATTTCCTCACTAAATCAGGGCTCAGCCGTTCTTGAATGGGTCTTTCTTTAAAAAGGAAATCTGCAAAAACCTCCTCGGCTAATGCTGCCTTTTTCAACATTCGTTCTAATTCCGGATTTGGCCTTTCCTTTTCAGTATTTTTTGCCTTGGGTATTTCATTTGGTATTCTTGAACGATTTGGGATATTTCTATTGGCCAATTGATTCATCAATTGATTTAATTCTGCCCTATTTTGCATTTCCTCCTCCAAATCCTCCATATCAACTGCTTGGCCATGAAATTCCTCTCGAATGATATTGCCGAAAGGATCTATGGTGATGGATTGTGCCACAAAAAAATCGGTTTGAGGTGCACGTCTATTCCTAGAAAAACGTCTCATCTCTTGGTTTGGCGGAGAGCCAAATGGTAAAGGACGAGTGGAAGGTTTTGGATTAGAATCTGTTTTAGGTTTATTATCTTTTTTTAAGGCTAATTTATTTTGAAGGGTTTTTAATTCTTCTTTTTGTTTTTCAAATTCTTGTTTACGTTGGGCAAAAGCAACCATCTCCTCTTTTTCTAATTTTCTCACCACTTGGTCTATACTATCATCTACCTGAGAGGAAAACTGGGCTTCTTTTGCTTCCATGACCTCCCCTAAATAATAGGTTTGAAAGGCCACTAAACCTAGGAGCGCAAAACCCATTATGGAAATGACAATATTTAATTTTCGTTTATTCATGAGAAAACCTATCGCAAAAATAGTTAATTATGGCTATAGAAAAATGCTTTTCATCGGACTTAACATTCTTTAACAACGAAAATATCTTTATTGTATTAATTTTGCGTTGTACTAAATAAAAATCATGCCATGAAAAAATTTATTATCTTTTTATTAGTAGCAAGTTCGTTTCTTGCTTATTCACAACAAACGCAAAAGCAAGAAAAAAGAATGAGAGTGATCGTCAGAGAATCAGACGATAAAAATTCCGACACTATTTCAGAGAATCGGGAGGTGACAGTCATCATGGATGATGAGAAAGGTGGTAGAATTATTGAGAGAAAAATTGTCAATGGGGATACTGTATCTGAAAATATTCGCGAATTAGCCGCAGGCGATAGAAGAATCCGATTAAGAGAAGGGGGAGATCACCCAAGAATCATGGTATTTAAAGATATTGATGAAAAAGGTTTAAAGGAATTAGAAGGATTATCCTGGAATGATGAATCTGGGAATCACTTTAAATTCAACGAAAGAGGCGCAAGGGGGCCTAGAGGTATTATGCCCATGGGGCCGCAACATCAGAGGTTCATGCGTGAACATCCTAAAATGATGGGTAAAATGGACATGATGGGGTCCACGACGATTCGAGGGATGATGGTTCATCCGAATGCACCCTTCGACGGAAAACTAACGATTCGTTTTCATACAGAAGAAAAAGGAGATGTGACGATTGCCGTTATGGATCTTCAAGGAAAAGAAATAGCAAAATCAGAAATTAAAGATTTTCAAGGACACTATTTAGGACAAATTGACGTTAAGAAAAAAGAGAAATCAGTGTACTTTGTCAGAGTTGTTCAAAATAATGACGGAATGGTTAGACGAATAATGATTAATTAAGTAAATAGTTGTTTATGGTTAAAAGGCCCCGAATTTTTTGGGGCTTTTTATTTTTTAAATTCTTGCCAAATAAAACCATAAATATCTGCCATTAAATCCAAATATTTGGAAATATTACTTGAACCATGACCACTATTAACATCAATTCGGATTAATATTGGCTTATCGGAGGTATTTTTTTCTTGAAGGGTAGCGGCATATTTGAATGAATGAGCAGGAACAACACGATCATCGTGATCTGAAGTATAAATCAGTGTAGCCGGATAATCCTGATACTTGATATTATGAAGGGGGGAATAGGCTTTTAAAGCTTCAAATTCTTCCCTTATTTCAATATCACCATAATCTGGTTTCCAATTCCATCCAATGGTAAAAAGGTGAAATCGTAACATATCCATCACTCCAACACCAGGTACGGCTACTGCGGCCATATCAGGTTTTTGGTTGATACATGCGCCTATCAATAATCCTCCGTTGGAACGCCCTGTAATAGCCAAATTCTCTCGCGAGGTGATTTTTTTATCTACCAAATAATCTGAGGCTGCAATAAAATCATCAAAGACATTTTGCTTTTGCGTTTTCATCCCTTGGCGATGCCAATCTTCTCCAAATTCTCCTCCTCCTCGGATATTGGCAACAGCATAAACCCCCTCTTTTTGCAACCATGGTATTATAGATGAATTAAAACTTGGTAAAATGGAAATATTAAAACCCCCATAACCATAAAGAAGAGTTGGATTATTTTCTCTTTCTAATACGCCCTTTTTGGCAACCAAAAACAAAGGTATTTCCGTTCCGTCTTTGGAAGGATAAGAAACTTGCTTAACCTCAAAATCATTGGGGTCATAGGCTAAATCAGATTGTTTGAATACTTTAGATTGATTCGTCTTTACATCATATTCATAGATGGTCGGTGGAAAATTAAAGGATGAATAAGAAAAGTAGGTTGAGGCATCCCTTTTGAAATTTTGAAAACCATAAGCAATACCAATTCCAGGTAAATGGACATCTTGAATAAAACTTCCTTTTAAATCATACACTTTTACTTGAGAATGTACATTTGATAAATAATTGACGAATAAATGTTTTTTAACGATAGAGACATTTTCAATAACTTCATTTTGACTCGTAATTAAATCATTCCTTTGATCTAATTGGCTAGGATCTAAATTTAATCGTTGGATTTTATTATTAGGAGCATTTTCATTGGTAAGGATTAATAATTCATTTTTATTCAAACCAATAACAGAATAAAAATAATCAGAAGGGTCCTGAATAATTGGTCGAAATTTTTGTCTTTTTAAGGAATTTTTTTTGTACCAAAGGGCATTTCCATCTAGGCCCTTACCCCTATCCGAAATAGTTAGAAAAGCATATCGTTCATCTTCACTACAAGTAACCGTATAAAATCGTTGGCTTTGAGTGGAATCCTCAAAGATTAATTTATCGGATGATTGATCGGTACCGATTTGATGAAAATATACTTGGTGAAATTGATTTTGGTCGGAAAGGATCTCATCCTCCTTAGGAGCTGGGTATCTAGAATAATAAAATCCATTTTTATACCAAGCGATATCACTTACTTTTACCCATTCAATTTGATCTTTTAGGTATTCCCCTTTCATCATATCCATGATATAGAGTGTTTGCCAGTCGGAACCAGCTTTACTCAAACCTATTACGGCATATAAGCCATTTTTTGAAATGGAGAATTTAACGAGTTTCGTTGTTCCATCGATAGAAAAAGAATTTGGATCTAAAAAGATTTCTGGTTGGCCATTTTTTCCTAATTGTCTGTATAAAACATCTTGATTTTGTAATCCATTATTTTTAAAGTAGTAATAATAGTTTTGAATTTTAAAGGGCAAGGAAAATCGTTCAAAATTGGTTGATTGATTTAATAAATTTCTGAATTCCTTTACATATTTTATTTTGGAAAGGTATTTCTGGGTAATCTTATTTTCTTCTTTTATCCAGCTTTTGAGAGGCTTGGAATTCTCTTTTTCCATCCACCGATAGGGATCTTCAATTAGGGAGCCATGAATGGTATCTTGTATGATTTCCTTTTCTGGATTGGGATAATTTATTTGTGCCATAGTTGATATGGTTGAAAGTAAGACTAAAAAGTAAACCTTCCAAATATTCATGGCAAATGGGCTTTATTCAAAAAGAGTACCGGGTAATTGTTTATAAGGAATACCCAAATGCTCATAGGCTTTTTGGGTGGCTTCTCTTCCTCGGGAGGTTCTTTTTAGGAAACCTTCCTGTATTAGAAATGGCTCATAAACTTCTTCGATGGTTTCAGCCTCCTCACTGCAAGCCGTAGAGATGGTAGAAAGTCCGACTGGCCCTCCTTTAAATTTATCGATAATGGTTTTTAGAATTCTATTATCCATATCATCTAAACCATAGGGGTCAACATCAAGCGCAGTAAGGGCAATTTTTGCAATTGATTGGTCGATGATACCCTTCCCTTTAATTTGTGCAAAATCTCGGGTTCTACGCAAAAGGTTATTGGCAATTCTAGGAGTACCTCTAGACCTTCTGGCAATTTCAAAGGCGCCTTCTTCTATAATCGGGACATTTAAAATATTAGCAGAACGTTTAACAATGGTGGAAAGCAATTCAGAATCATAATATTCTAAGCGTGCATTGATACCAAACCGAGCACGCAAAGGAGATGTTAATAATCCGGCCCTGGTGGTCGCACCAATGAGGGTAAAGGGGTTAAGACTGATTTGAATAGACCGGGCATTGGGGCCAGAGTCTAGCATAATATCAATCTTATAATCTTCCATAGCAGAATAAAGGTATTCTTCGACGATGGGGTTCAAACGATGAATCTCATCGATAAAAAGTACATCATAGGGTTGAAGATTGGTGAGCAAACCAGCTAAATCTGAGGGTTTATCTAGGACTGGTCC
>CAZXZK010000001.1:59041-62040 GCA_964645295.1 uncultured Cytophagales bacterium
CGGAGGAAATTTTAATACTTGCTCCTAATTCATTGGCAATAATATGAGAAAGGGTTGTTTTACCCAAGCCGGGAGGTCCATGCAATAAAACATGATCCAAGGCCTCCTCTCTGGCTTTGGCAGCACCAACAAATATTTGAAGGTTTTCCAATATCTTTTTTTGCCCAGAAAAATCTGAAAAGGATAAGGGTCTTAAAGCCTTATCTATTTCTTTTTCTTGCGGACTTTGATGGTCAGAATCTCCGGTAAGGTAATCCTCTCTCATATTCATATATATTAAGCAAATATAAGAAAAAGAAATAAAAAAAGCGGCTTCAAATAAAGCCGCTTTTAAAACCAATTAATAATGGAATCAATTTAATTATAACCCGGATTTTGAACTAAATTTTTATTTCGCTGAATTTCGCTAATACTAATTGGGCGATAATACATTTTATCTACCCATCTTCTGGTTTCAACTTCCGTATTATTTTCCACGGTATATTGGTAATTATAGGTTGCTTCGTCATGTACATACGGTACGCGAGGGGATTTTCCTGGTTTAAGGAGAGCCTTTACATTAATTACTTTGATGCCTCTTCCAAGGGTTGTTGGAGCAATTAACCACCTTCTAGCATCGTGATAACGATGTTCTTCATAGGCCAATTCAATTCTTCTTTCATTTCTATAACGGGCCTTTAAATCTGCTCCTGCATCTGTCACAGCTGGCATTCCAACTCTAAAACGAATTTGGGATAAAATAGCGCGAGCATTTTCTTCCATTCCTAATTCGATGGCACATTCTACAAAATTTAATGCGACTTCGGTATAGCGGATAAATGGCCAAGGAATCTTTTGGAAATTCGTGGTATTATCAACTGAGGCAGGGTTAGGATCAATAAATTTTCTCACATAATAATGCGTTCTAGAGCCATTCCAGTTTTCAATAGGTGATTCTCTGGTATCCACCCCATTGATAAAACCCCCATTTCCATCATCATAATAACCGGACTGAATTTGGTTGGCTGGGTCAAAGCCAACCACGTCGCTCGGACGAGGTTTCCAAGGAGCACCATCAAACATTACGGTTGCATATAAACGAGGGTCTCTATTTTTATAAGGTGCTGCTGCATGTTCTGGGTTGGACCAACTAAATTTAGAGCCATCCATCATCTCGTAATCATCCACTAATTGTTGAATGGGGGTATTGCCCGCCCAATTATGGTATCCATTGGGACCATTATTCACGCCATTATTAGTACCTCCCAAGGGCCATTGGGTATCTGGAACATAATCGCCGGTTACGGTTCTTTGAAAAATCAATTCAGAGGCTGCAGCTGCATCTGCCACGGCGGATTGTCCACCCATGGATAAGGCGATATAATTAGCGATTCCTTCCTCTGCACTTACAGGTCCTGTTAAATTAGCTTTATAGCCCATAGACTGGCCTGCTACTAGTGCTGCTTGATTGGCTGCCAATGCCGCCTGCCAACGTGCGGCTTGTCCACCCGCTGGATAGGCATGCAAAAGGCCATTCATTCCGGCAGGAGCTTTTTCAGCAGCATGTAAATCAGAGGCAGCATAGAGTAAAACGCGTCCTTTTAAGGCCAAAGCAGCCAAGGCATTTGCTCTACCAGCAGAGGTTGTTTTTCCGGTTAATAAGGTAGCAGCCTTATCTAAATCCTTCACAATAAAATCGATGGTTTCTGGGAAAGTATTT
This sequence comes from uncultured Cytophagales bacterium, assembly GCA_964645295.1. Taxonomy (GTDB): domain Bacteria; phylum Bacteroidota; class Bacteroidia; order Cytophagales; family Spirosomataceae; genus CAZVFE01. The sequence goes on from CAZXZK010000001.1 coordinate 60,741, forward strand.
CGAGCAACGGCATAGTCTTCATCCAATCCATAGGCCTTATCAATCAAGGGAATTCCACCATAAAAACGCATTAATTGTTGGTAATAATAAGCTCTTAAAAAATAGGCCTCTCCCAATAATTGATCTTTAAAACTAGCATCTCCAAAATCTGCATTGGTTAAATTTTGAATGGCTGTATTGGCCTGACGAATGGCAGAATACATGTTACCCCATTCATAAGTAGCACTCAACCAAGCTAAATTTGTAGGTGTTTCAGAACCTTCTGTAAAGGTATTGATATTTCTACCGGCATGGGTAAACATGGCTTCATCTGTTAATGCAGCAAGGGCTTGTTCTTCAAAACCAGCTTTCCCTAAATAGGAATAAATACTAAAAATAAAGGCTTCCGACAATTTAGCATCGGACCAAGTAGCCTCGCTTGAAATCCTATCTAAAGGTTTTGTATCTAGGAAAGATTCATTACAAGATGGTAAAACTAATAATGAAATGACCAAACCTATCAAGGAAATTTTCCAATTTTTAATTCTTAAATTCTTCATTACTGATATTTTTTAAAAGGTTAGGTTAAATCCAAAATTGATGATTCTTTGTTGAGGATAAAAGGTTCCTCCTCCATTCGTGGTTTCTGGATCAAAAATATCCTGAGCAGCAATGGTTAATACATTAAATCCATTTGTATAAAAACGCAAATTGGAAATAAATGATTTTTCTAATAGTCTTTTAGGAACATTATAACCAAATTCAATATTTTTCAAACGTATATAATTGGTATTGAATAGAAAATAATCATTATTTCCAAAATTTCCACCTGTATAATAGGTGTCTCCTCGAGATGCCAGCCTAGGATGGTCATGAGAAGGACTTTCAATTGACCAGCGGTTATCATAACTATATTTCAAGAAATTACCGATATCTCCTGATTCGGTATAAAAGCGAACCAGGCCTCCCATGGCACCTTGAAATAAGATGGATAAGTCGAAATTCTTATATGAGAAATTTCCTTTTAAACCATATTGGAAGGTTGGGGTATTATTTTTATCCAATCGTACTCGGTCATCGGCATCAATTTTCCCATCCCCATTATAATCTTTGATTTTTAAATCACCGGGTAATAAATTAGCGGTAACCCCAGAATAATCAACCTTATTGGCCTCAATTTCAGCCTGATCGTAAAAAGCTCCATCTGTTAAATAAACTAAATAGCTTCCCCATGGTTTACCTGTTTGGGTTTGATAGGGTTGAAGCCCGGGTGCCTCATCAAAGAAGATCACTTTATTTTTGGCATAACCTCCATTTAAAC
>CAZXZK010000001.1:62050-80272 GCA_964645295.1 uncultured Cytophagales bacterium
CAGGATCAATGGTTTTACCCGCAAAATCAAAGGAAAACTCGAATCCACGATTGTTAAATTCTCCTAAATTGACTGGGGGCAATAAATTAGCAATACCTGAGGAAGCTGGAGTGGAACCTTGTTTTTGAATCAAGATATTTTCTCGGTTATTATTAAATACTTCCAAGGTTATATTCAACCTATTTAAGACGGTTAAATCAACTCCTAAATTATAATTTTTTGCAACTTCCCAAGTAAAATTTGGATTGGCAAGACCTGTCTCAAACAAGGTGTTCACCACTTGATTATTAATTGGGTATTGGCCAAAGGAATAAGAGGATAAGAAAGCATATTCTTGCAATCTATTATTGTAGAATACCTGATCATTACCTAATTCACCGTATGAGGCTCTAATTTTTAAATTATTAATCTTATCGGTATTAAACCATGGTTCTCTGGATACATTATAGCCCAATAAAAGCCCTGGGAAAAATCCAAATCTTCCTAATTTAGGAAAGATATAGGATCCATCTCGTCTAAAAATAAATTCTGCTAAGTATTTTTGATCATAATCATATTGAACCCGGCCATAATAACCTAATCGGGCACGGTTATAGGCAGATCCATTGGTTACCTGATTATTGGTTCCCCCTGCAAATAGTTGATCAATGGCAGTAGATATGTAATTTCTTCTGTAAGCATTAAAAAACTCTCCTTCAAAGGTTTCTTTAGTGGCCCCTAATAAGAAATTAAATTCATTTTTATTAAAGCTATATTTGTATTTTAATAGGGCAGTCAAATTGAGATTTTGTACTCCTTCATAATCCATCGTCAACCGCGGATCTGTAAAAGGTGATCGGATGGAGGAGCTTAATACTCCATTTCCAGCAGCATCTCTTGTTACTTTATCCCAAGAATAAAGTCTCCAAGGAGTTTGCCAAATTTTATTAACCCCTTTACGAATATCGAAAGCACCATTTAAATTTAATTCTAAATTTTTAATCCAAGGATTTGTTATGACAAAGCCTCCATTTAATTGAATGAAATCTAAAGGTTCTTTCCTATAACCGGTTGCTCCAGTTGTTACAACCACCGGTTGTTCCCCATTTTCAATATCAGGCCCAGGTTCCCCTGTAGGATAATATACAGGATCGGTAGGCCTACCCCTCATCAGCATTCGAAAAATTGCACCTGCCCCAACCGTTGGATAATTACGATCTTCTCTACGGATCATAATTCCAACATTGGATTTAATATAATCATTAATGGTGGCGTCTAAATTTAACCTTACACTATATTGTTTATAATAAGTTGCTGAATTCTTATAAATAGCATCTTGAAAAATATAGCCTAAGGAGGTAAAATAACGAACCTTTTCACTGCCCCCTCTCATGGATAAATTATGTTGCGATTGAGGAGCCCAATTTCTAAAAGTGGCCCCAAACCAATCTGAATCTGGATATAACCATGGATCCGTATGGTCTCTGTTACCTGCTACAACAGCCGGACTAAAATTCGCATTCAACGTGGATACCCCAGCAGTTGGTGAATCATAGGAACCATTGGTTTTTATTGAATTCCAAGCATTAGCCCATTCTCCTACCGGGATGGACTTATAAATGGGTAATTCGTTCATTATGGTGGCATATTCATAACCATTACTCATATTTGGTACTACCGAAGGTTGTGTTAAGCCTTGGTTAAAGGAATAATTGACTGTGGGTTTACCAGAGGTTCCTCTTTTGGTAGTAATTAAAATTACCCCATTAGCAGCGCGAGAACCATAAATAGCTGAAGAGGCATCTTTTAAAACCGAAATAGATTCTACATCTGCCCCTGATAAACGGTATAAACTTCCGTCTCTATCCGGAATACCGTCAATAACCACCAAAGGGCTTGAATTTCCAATGGTATTAAGCCCTCTAATTCGAATTAACCCTTGATCTTGCCCAGGTTCTCCATTTTGTTGAATAACTACCAAACCGGGTAGTCTACCAGCCAAAGAACTGGAGAGCGTTGGAGCAGGTGATTTAGTTACCTCTTGGCCTTGAATAGAGGATACTGCCCCCGTAACCGTCGCCTTGGTTTGAGTTCCATAACCTACTACGACAACATCTTGTAAGGATTCAGAGGAAGCTTCTAAAAGAATATCTAATTGGGTCCGATTTCCAATTAAAACTGTTTGAGCTTGATAGCCAACAGAAGAAATTTGCAGGGTGTTTTCAGGACTGGCTTGAATGGTAAAATTTCCATCCACATCCGTTGAAACACCTCGATTAGTTCCAAGAACCAAAATACTGGCACCAGGAATAATTTGCCCATCAGAACCTTTTACGGTTCCTTTAATTTGATTGCTTTGGGAAAAAGCCATAAAACCAATCAGGCAAAATAAAAAGGATAGTAAAAATCTCTTTTTAGTGGTTAACTGTTTTTTCATACTATTATGGTTAGGTTGAAATAATTTACGAATATATTATTTTTTCCGATTAAAAAATAAAAAGACTAATAAAATTAAGCCACCGATGAGCCAATAAATCAAGTTATTGGATGGATTAGGCCTTTCATAATCTTCTTCAACTACTTCAATTAATTGATTAACAGGGACGTTGGACAAATCTTGTCGATGCCCTCCGGGCCAAATAATCCGAATTTTATGGATGGTTGTTTTATCTCCCACGCCAAAATGTACGATTCTGGAATTATGAGACATGTGGGAGGTATTTCCTCCGTCTACTTCTCTTTGTGCATAGAAATCTCCATCCATTAATTCAATTCTAGCACCTAAACCTTCCATCGTGGAATTTTTTCCTTTTAATTTAATTTTTAGATAATTTCCTTTTGAAAAATCATTTCTAAATAAACGGGTTTTTGTTTCTGTAGGATAATCCAAAACGGCTTCTTGATTGACCAATAAAATATCTAGATCTCCATCATTATCAAAATCAAAAACGACGGAACCTCTGCCAATTCCATAGTCTTTCAAGCCTATTTGATAGGCAATTTCTTCAAATTTTCCGCCTTTATTTTCGTAGAAATAATTAAAAAAAGGCTGACAATTCGGATTCAAATCTCCATTGGCAATAAATAAATCTTCGTCTCCATCCTGATCAAAATCGGCAAAGTTTGTTCCCCAGCTGATGGAATAATTTTTCATCCCAACCAATTCGGCACTTTCAATAAAGGAATTCTTTAAATTCTTTCGAACCATCATTTGGTTAAATCGAATATTGGGAATAAAATAATCCAGGGAACCATCTCCATTAAAATCATTGGTTGCAGCACCCATGGCATTGATTCTTAAATCCATCCCATATTTTTCGTCTACATAACTGAATTCTTGTCTTGGAAATTGATTTTCCAATAAGAAATTATGTGGAGCCTTATACCCAAAATCATTTAAAACTAAAATGTCTAAATCCCCATCATTATCGAAGTCTGTCATGATCCCACCAAATCCATAACCTTTATGATTTAGGCCGTATTTTTCATAAACATTCTCGAATCGTTTCCCTTCAAGATTAAGATATAAAAGTCCTTCAGAGGTATTTTTTGCATTGACGATAGTGGCATCCGAGATTTCTTTTAAACCTCCTTGATATCCTTTGAAATAATTTCCAATATAGATATCCGGATAACCGTCCAAATTAATATCTCCGAATGCAATTCCGGTACTAAATGTTTCTATATTACCAATCCCAAATTCATCGGATAATTCCTTAAATTTTCCGTTTTTTTGATTGATAAACAATAAATTTTTGGCTCTTGGGATTACTTGATCTTGATTCTTACGTTTATTGGTTGTAATTAAAAGATCTGGAAAACCATCCCGATTAACATCAGCGCTAGCAACACCAATGGTCACATAATCTTGGGTTATGGAAAAACCGGCCTCTTCCAATAGGTTTGTAAAGGTACCATTTTTATTATTTCTTAGGAGTTGATCTGAATTTAGGCCACCTGTAATATACACATCTTCCCAACCATCTTGATTATAATCTAAAACGGCGGCGCTTCCTCCAAAAAATCCTTCGAACGGACGATAAACATGATGAATATTGGCAGACTCACTGATATCAACAAAGGTTTCTTGTGCCAATAAGCCAAAAGGAAGTAATAAAGCAAAAATGGCCACTTTTATTTTTTCCATTTTAATTGAATGATATGATTTGAAACTTTTTTTCCTTGTTCTAAACCGACTTGATTATCAAAGGCAATATGAATACCGCCCAATTGTCTAGAATAAGCTGTTTCCTTTGCTATATCCCAAATAGTCTTAAAATGTCTTACTTTAAATTCTGTATTTCTTAAGACATCTTTGGGTCTACCGACGTGGGAGCTATCGGTAATAGGCGTATTATTATCAAAAAAAGCCATCAAAGAATTGGCACAAGCAGCGGCCTGAATGGCATGGCCACTTGGAAAGGCCGGGAAAGGAGGGTCTGGCCAAAAAGATTGCCAATTTTGGTCAATATTTGCTGGGATATAGGTATTCGCTCTTTCTGTAAAAAAATGATATTTCCAAAGCCAACATTTGACGAATGCATCTGCAACAGATAGGCCTACAGTGGCATAAATCTGTGCTGCCTCAATGAATGAAGGCTTTTTATTTCTAATCAACCAAGTTGTCAGGTAAAAAGAATGCCCCGCCGGGCTAAAGGTCTCAGAGGGGTCATCACTCCACCAAATGGCCAATTCTTTATCCTCTTGGGTTAATTTTTTTTCAATTTCATAGACTTCCTTGAATTGTTTATAATAGTCGGAATTTTTATCGGTCGAATAAGGAATCATGCTTGGAAAAGGCAAGTCTTTTGATTCTTTTGAAAAAGTTCTATTTTCACCCCAATGAGGATGAAGGGGGCGATGATCAATGGCTTGTGCAAACAAAGCGGGTTGCCAAGAACCAGGAAATATTTTCGGTTCAAAATTAGGATCAAAATTCTTCAGATATCCTCGATAGCCACCATCTGTTTTGGAATATTCAAAAATAGCAAGAGACAATTGTTCTGCATAGGATTTTGAATTTTGGATGGTTTTTTCGTCTGTTGGGAATTGATTTAAAATTTTTACTTGAAGAACTGATTCTAAGGAATCAATTTTTTCTTTATTTTCATCGGATGTTTGTTGATAAATTTCCTTTAAAAAATGGGCATTGGCATGATTAAAAACGATTCTCCATTCATAATTTAATGAGGAATCTGGAAGGGGTAAACTTTCCAATTCGGATAGCTGACCAGCAAGACTTTGGTAATCTGGATAGGCATGAACGATGGATTCATATTGCATTAATCCTAGGTAGCCAAGACATCGGGAAGCATAAGTAGGAGAATTTTGAGGAGTAAAACGCGTTATAAAAATATTCATATCAGCCCATTGGGCTGCCAATTCATAATCTTGAAGCGTTTCCTGGGGGGTAGTACATTTCAAGAATGAAAAGGAAAGAATCAAAAAAGATATTATTTTAAACTGTTTCATATTACTGCATATTACTGCTTATACTTTAGACGATAAATTTGAAGGGCTTGTTGATTAGTTGAAAAATACCAATTATTATCGATTATTTCTATATCTCGCACATCTCCATTTAATTTAAGACCTTTTCGATAGGAAGAGGAGGACGAAAATTCCCCCTTTCCACGATTAAAAAGTACGACTCCTTTATTGGCATCACATTGTCCTAATTTTAGGGCCAAATTAGATTTATTACCAGCAAGAACTAAATCTAAAAGATTATCCTTATTCAAATCAAGGAGTTTAAAGGCAAAAACTGGGCTTTTTTGTGCATCTAAGGGCAGATTTTGGAAGGAATACTGCTCTTTACCACTTAAAAGAACACCGGATGCTAATTGATTTACCTCCCATTTTTCTGCTTTGGATAGGGCTTCTAAACCAAAAATTTCTTGAATATCTGCTTTGGAAAAGCTTTCATAATCTGGGAATTTCGATTTCAAATAAGGCATTTGATTCAATAATTCATCTCTTGTTGCCAAGGGATATTCTTTTCCTTGAATGAAGTAAGTCAATACGGGATCTATCACGCCATTGTTGTCAAAGTCATGAATATAAATTCTTATAGGTTGTTGATTTTTTACTTTAAGTTGAGAATTGAGACCTTCATTTCCTAGGACAAAATCAATTTTCCCATCTTCATTTAAATCGGACAATTCAACGGTATTAAAGAAGCCATTTAGATTTTGATCAAAGAGATTTTCATTTAATATTAATTCATTTTTATGAGAAATTAAGAGGCAAGGTGACATCCATTCTCCAACGATCATTAAATCTTGAAAGCCATCTTGGTTAAAGTCTAGGTTTTTAATATCACGTATTATTCCTTTGGCAAGGGCAGGAATTTCCTTGATAATTAGTTGAAAGGAATCGCCACGGTTGATAAGGATTTTATCTGGGAAAGTTTTCGGATAATTTCCGGGGATAATACCTCCGGCCAAAAAGATATCTGTTTTCCCATCCTGATTATAATCGAAGATTCCTAAACTAGTAATACCACCTGAAACAGAGGGGATAGATACCGGAATAAATCGCCCGTTTTGATTACGAAATACTTGTAAATTTTGTTTTGCCCCTTCTTTAGGCAAATTCGCATATCCATCGGAACCGATGATTAAATCTAAGTCATCATCTTTATCTAAATCAACTAATTTTAGATCAGATTGGGATAAACCTGAGAGGGGAGGTAAAATTTGAAGAAGTTTTAATTCACCTTGAAGGTTGACAAAAACCTGAGCACCATGGTTATACCCCCCTGCAAGAATTAAATCTTCTTTCCCATCCCTATTTATATCTCCTTTGACCATTTTCGGGCCTATGAAAGAGGGTTGATAGGGTAATAAGATTTGCCGATCAAAATCCAAGGTATTGGGATTTTGGTGTTGGTATTGGAAAGTCGTTTTTGATTCTATAAATAACGAATTTGAGGGGTTTTTATTATTATAGGAATATAAGGATTGTGCATCTTGGAAATCTAGACGAATGGTTTGATTGACGTCGGGTTTAAGTTTTTGAAACTTCCCATTGGGCCAAATAACCAGGAGGGAATCGATTTCTTTTAATTGATTTAAACCAAAATGAAGCGTAGGAGAAATATTGGAAAGATAACCTTTGGTAATTATTTGTTGTCGGGTAAATTTTTGTTCACCAGCAAATAGTATCACTTCTGTGCCAATTCCGAGGGTATTTTGGGGAGGACCTTTTAATTCAATTTTTAAATAATTTCCTTTACTACTAGTATTTCGATAAATGGAAGCGGGTTGATTAATATTATTGATAACAATATCTAAGTCGCCATCATTATCTAAATCAACCAAACTGGCACCATTTGAATTGGAAGGAGATTGAATCCCAGAAGCGGAACTAATATCTTTAAATAGGCCATCAGAGGTATTTTTAAACAAATAGTTGGAGACATTAGAAGCTGGCATTTTTGCGATTAAATCTAAAACATCTTCTCGATTTATCTTGGAATTTGTTTGGATATAATTGTCCATATAGGCAAGAAAATCTTTATTCGTATAATCTCTGACATAGCCATTGGTAATCAAAAGGTCAGACCAGCCGTCATTGTCAAAATCTCCTAATAGAGGTGCCCAAGACCAATCGGTATTGGAAATACCTGCTAGTTGGCCTATTTCACTGAAAGTCCCATCTCCATTATTTTTTTGAAGCATGTTTCTCATATATTGTTTATGAAAACCACTTCGTATATTTAGGTTGAATTTATGATAATTATCCGGAGCCATTAATATTTTTTGTCGCTCATTATCTTCTGGAAGCATATCTAAGGTAAAAATATCGTAAAAACCATCGTTGTCATAATCTTCTGCATTATTTCCCATGGAAAAATGCGAGGTTTGGCTTAGGCTATTTTTCAATTCATCGGTAAAATTACCTTGATGATTGATGTATAAATAGTCTGGAATGGTATAATCATTGGAAAGATAAAAGTCTAACCATCCGTCATGGTTAAAATCTGCTATAGCGACCCCCAGGCCATAGGATAAACCTGTTCCATTGATTCCTTTTAGGGTGGTTACATCTTGAAAAAAATGATTTTCATTTTGTTGAAAAAGTCGGAGGCCGGTCAGGGGCTCGTCCAATTTCATTCGTTGGTTTGTTTCTTGTACATTTAATACGGGAAGTGATTTAGGATTATGGTTGAGAAGAAGCATGTCTAGGTCTCCATCTTTATCGAAATCGAAAAAATAGGCTTGATTGGAAAATCCAGGATGATTGAGGCCAAATTGGGCGGCCATTTCTTTAAAAATGGGGAACCCTTTTTCGTTATTACCTTGGTTAATATAGAGTTCATTTTGCCTTTTATCTAAGGGCAAAGAACCCGAATAACAGAGATAGATATCTAATTTACCATCATGGTTGATATCCACAATGGTGGCACCTGTTTTCCAAGGGCCGGGTCTCCCAGAAATTCCAGCATAATCGGTGGCATTATCAAATTCAAAATCACCTTTATTAATGAATAATTGGTTAATACCCATATTAGAGGTAAAGTATAAATCCATCAGACCATCCTGATTGAAATCTCCGGTGGCGACCCCACCGCCATTGTAAAAATATTCATACATTAAAACATTGGTATTAGGCCCTTCAGAAAGTTGATTAATAAAATTTACTCCTGAAGATTTTGGATCAATAAGTTCAAATTGAATGGAAGAATCAAGGGCTTGATTCTGATTGGAACAGCTATTCAGAATAAACAAAAGGAGGATTCCGGCGAATAGGTATTTTAGATTATTCATGATACTCAAATATACAAAAAACCCTGCGAATTTGGACTCGCAGGGTTTAAATATTTTCTGTGAAAAATTCTTATTCGTAACCTGGGTTTTGAACTAATTTTTCATTTCTTTGCATTTCACCTCTTGAAATCGGACGGTATATCATTTTGTTTTTCCATACACGGGTTTCATTTTCAGTATTGTCTTGAACAGTATATTTATAATTATAAACTGTGGTATCATGACGATACGGAACTAAAGGAGATTTTCCTGGCTTAAGAGTAGCACGAGCATCAATTTCTTTGATTCCTCTACCAAGCGTAGAAGCGGCGATTAACCATCTTCTTGCATCATGATAACGGTGCTCTTCATAAGCTAATTCAATTCTTCTTTCATTGATATATTTTGTTAATAAATCAGCGCCTGTTTCAGTTACGGCAGGCATACCTGCTCTGTAACGAATTTGGGTAAGAATTTGTCTAGCTTCCCCTTCTTTTCCAGTTTGAATAGCTGATTCAGCTAAATTCAAGGCAACCTCCGTATAACGGATAAATGGCCATGGAACAGATTGGAAATTCGTTAAATCATCAATTGCTCCTGGATCTGGATCGATGAACTTTCTTACATAATAAGCAGTTCTAGAGCCATTCCAGTTTTCAATTGGAGATTCTCTGGTATCGATACCGTTAATAAAGCCTCCATTTCCATCATCATAATAACCACCCTGTATTTGGTTGGCTGGGTCTCTATCAGCAACGTCTGATGGACGAGGCTTCCAGTCTGCCCCATCATAAAGAACGGTAGCATAGAAACGAGGATCACGATTTTCGTATGGATTAGCAGCATGTTCTGCTTTTGACCAATCAAATTTCGAACCATCCATCATTTCATAATCATCTACTAAATTTTGGATAGGGGTATTTCCTGCCCAGTTATGATATCCATTAGGACCATTATTTACCCCATTGTTTGTACCACCTAAAGGCCATTGTGTATCTGGAACATAATCTCCAGTCACTGTACGTACAAAAATCAATTCAGAAGCGGCAGACGCATCAGCAGTAGATGACTGACCACCCATAGATAAGGCAACATAATTTGCTTTTCCTTCTGCTGCAGAAACTGGAGCAGTTAGATCCATTTTATATCCCATACCAGCACCTTTGTCGAAGGCAGCTTTGTTAGCTGCATAAGCTGCTTGCCATCTTGCTGCTTGTCCGCCTGAATAACAGAATAAGTCTCCGTTGAATCCTGCAGGAGCTTTAGAAGCTTCGTGCTGGTCAGATGCTGCATACATTAAAATTCTCCCTTTTAAAGCAAGAGCAGCAAGTTCATTGGCGCGGCCCAATGCTGGAGATTTTCCAGCTAATAAAGAAGCTGCTTTATCCAGATCAGACACCATGAATGCCACACAATCCGCATAAGAGTTTCTTCCAATGGTATAGTCTTCATCTAAGCCATAGGCCTTATCGATAATGGGTACACCACCGTAAAAACGAACTAATTGTTGATAATAATACGCTCTTAAGAAATGTGCTTCACCTAATAACTGGTCTTTAATGGCCCCGATATCAGCTGTTGCAAGATTTTCTATGGCCGTATTTGCCTGACGAATAGCTGAATACATGGTACCCCATTCGTAAGTGCTAGATTGCCAAGCCATGTTAGAGGGTGTTTCAGAACCTTCTGTAAAGGTATTGATATTTCTTCCTGCGTGAGTGAACATGGCTTCATCAGTATAAACTGCTAGGCCTTGCTCTTCAAAACCCCCCTTACCTAGGTAAGAGTATACGGAATATATAAATCCTTCCGCCAACTTGGGATCAGACCAAGTTGCACTACTTGAAATACGATCCAAAGGTTTCGTATTCAAGAACTCCTCATTACAAGATTGTAATATCAATAATGAAATTAACAGACTCGCAATGGTAAATCGTAATCTAATCAAATTTTTAATTTTCATTATTATTGTATTTTAGAATGTAACATTAAATCCAAAGTTGATAATTCTCTGCTGCGGATAGAATGTTCCTGCACCATTTGTAGTTTCAGGATCAAAAATATCTTGGGCAGCCCAAGTAAATACATTAAAACCATTCGCATAAACTCTTACATTAGAAATAAACGATTTTCCAATTAAAGAATTTGGAACATTATACCCTACCTCTAAATTCTTTAAACGAATATAGTTGGTAGAGAATAGGAAGTAGTCATTCTGACCGAAGTTACCACCTGTAAAATACGTATCACCTCTTGAAGCTAAACGAGGGTGAACACGAGATGGGCTATCAATAGACCAACGGTTGTCATAACTATACTTCAAAAAATTACCGATGTCACCCGACTCAGTAGCAAATCTCATAGAAGCTCCGGAAGCACCCTGGAATAAAACAGATAAATCGAAGTTTTTGTATGAAATATTACCAGTGATACCGTATTGGAAAGTAGGAACTGAGTTCATATCCAATCTTACTCGGTCATCAGCAGTAATTGCTCCATCACCATCATAATCCTTGATTTTCATGTCGCCAGGCAATAATTTACCCGTTACACCTGAATAATCAATGGTATTCGCTTCGATATCTGCTTGATCGTAGAATACGCCGTCATTTAGATAAACTAAATAAGCGCCTAAAGGTTTTCCAGTTTGTCTTTGATATTCTGGAGCACCAGGGATTTCGTCAAAATCAACTACTTTATTTTTTGCATAACCACCGTTTATACCAAACGAATAATTGATTTTATTTGGATCGGTTTCTCTGTTACCATAGTTAACAGAAAATTCAAATCCTTGGTTTTCCATTTTACCAGCATTGGTAGGAGGAAGTAAATTAGAAATACCGGAAGATGCTGGAGTAGAACCTTGCTTTTGAATCAAGATCTTATCACGATTATTCTTAAATGCTTCTAAAGTAATATCTAATTTATTGAATAAGGTTACATCTAAACCAAAGTTATAGTTTTTCGCAACCTCCCAAGTAAAGTTTGGATTTGCCAAACCTGTTTCGTATAAGGTATTCACTACCTGATTATCAATTGGGAATTGATCGAATGAATAAGAAGACAAGAAGGCATATTCTTGAAGACTTCCATTATAAAATACTTGGTCATTACCTAATTCCCCGTAAGATGCTCTTAATTTAAGATTATCAATTGCAGCTACATTAAACCAGTCTTCTCTAGAAAGATTATATCCTAATAATACCCCTGGGAAAAAACCAAAACGGCCTGCTTCTGGGAAGATATAAGAACCATCTCTTCTAAAAATAAATTCCGCTAGATATTTTTGATCGTAATCATATTGAATTCTACCATAATATCCCAAACGAGCTCTATTATAGGCTGAACCATTGGTATTCATATCCGCTCTACCACCGGCAAATAATTGGTCAATAGCCGTTGAAATATAATTTCTCCTATAAGCAAGGAAGGACTCTCCTGAGAAAGTTTCTTTGGTAGCACCTAATAAGAAACCTAAAGCATGCTTGTCTATGGTTGTATTATACTTTAATAAAGCCGTTAAGTTTGAATTTAATACGGAGCTATACGATTGGGTCAGACGTGGGTCAGAGAAAGGAGAACGTCTCGCTGCTGTTAAACCAGACGAAGATTTATCCGTTCCGTTCCAAAAATATAAATCCCATGGTGTCTGCCATAATTTTCTCGTACCCTTGTTAATATCAATAGCTCCGGATAAAGTCAATTCCAATCCTTCAATCCATGGATTCGTAATCACAAAGGATCCATTGAACTGAGCATAATCTCTTGGTTGTTTGTCGTAACCTGTTGCACCGGTTGTCACAACCACTGGCTGCTCACCATTTTCAATATCTGGCCCAGGCTCTCCGGTCGGCCAAACTGCAGGCTCCACCGGACGACCTCTCATCAGCATTCTAAAGATTGCACCAGCACCAACAGTTGGGTAGTTTCTATCTTCTCTTCTTGTTAAGACCCCAATCTGAGATTTAATATAATCATTGATTTTCGCATCTAAATTTAAACGGAAATTATACTGATCATAATACGTTGCTGAATTTTTATAAATCGCATCTTGATGTAAATATCCTAAAGAGGTAAAATATTTTACATTTTCATTTCCACCTTGCATAGAAACATTGTGCTGCGATTGAGGAGCCCAATCTCTAAAGGTTTCTCCAAACCAATCTGAGTTTGGATATAACCAAGGGTCGGATCCATCCCTATTTCCATTAACCACCGCAGGGCTATAATTGGCATTTAAAGTTGATACACCTGCCGTTGGAGAATCATAAGATCCGGTAGTTTGAATGCTATTCCAAGCATTTCCCCACTCACCTTGCGGGATCGACTTATAAATTGGTAATTCATTCATAATAGACGCATACTCGTATCCATTACTCATTTTAGGAACTACCGACGGCTGTGTTAAACCTTGATTAAAAGAGTATTTAACCGTAGGCTTACCAGAAACACCTCTCTTTGTGGTAATCAAAATCACCCCATTCGCTGCTCTTGAACCATAAATTGCGGAAGAAGCATCCTTCAGAACCGAAACACTCTCGATATCCACAGGGTTTAAACGTGCTAAACCTCCATCTCTATCAGGAACACCATCAATTACGATTAAAGGACTGGAATTTCCTAAGGTATTAATACCACGAATATTAATTCTAGCAGCATCTTGACCTGGCTCTCCATTGGTCTGAATAACGGTTAAACCTGGTAATCTACCTGCTAAGGAGGTGGACATGGTAGCTGTTGGAGATTTAACGATATCAGCCCCTTTAATTGCACTTATCGCACCCGTTACAGTCGCCTTATTTTGGGTACCATAACCTACCACAACAACATCTTCTAATTGTTGTGTTGAAGCAGCCAAAGTAACATTAATTTTACTCTGACTCGTAACAATGACTGTCTTCGATTCATACCCAACTGAAGAAAAAATTAGGTTTGAACCTACTGCAGCCTCTACGCTGTAATTTCCATCTACATCTGAGGCAACTCCACGATTCGTACCTTTTACTAAGATACTGACCCCTGGAATTCCTTGCCCATCAGAACCACTCACGGTACCCGTAATGGTATTCGTTTGAGAAAGTCCTACAAATGAAAAGGAAATAAGTAAAAACACTGTTAGAGTTTTTACTAGTTTAGTAAAGTTTGTTTTCATTAAATAGTTAATTTAAAACGGTTAAACAATAAGTTTAGATGCTAAATTAATCAAATTAAACGTTTAATCAAAAATTTTTTATAATTTTTTTGAAAATATTTATACTTAAGGATTTTAATTTTTAGATTTACAAGAAATACAACTAATTAGAATGAATTCAATTTTTTTAGGTGAGTTAATGGGCACTGCAACCCTATTATATTTAGGTAATGGGGTAGTTGCCAATATGTTATTAAAAAACACGAAAGGGCAAGGAACAGGTTTATTGGCAATTGCTGCTGCCTGGGGCTTTGCTGTTACTCTTGGAGTTTATGTTTCTACTTATTTTGGTTCTCCGGGTGCGCATTTAAACCCTGTCGTAACTGTATGGCAAAGTATTGCAACAGAAAATTGGTCAGATACCCCTACCTTTATTCTGGCACAAATGCTTGGAGCAATGCTTGGACAATTACTAGTTTGGATTCATTATAAGGATCATTATAATGCTACGGAAGACCCGGGAATGATTCGGGCAAGTTTTTGCACGGATCCTGCCATGCGCAATTATCCTTCTAATATCTTTTCAGAAACCTTAGCCTCTGCTCTATTAGTGGTCGTATTAGGTGCCTTTGGTGCAACAGAAGATGGCTTAGGCCCATTTAGAGTTGGAATCCTGGTTTGGGGAATTGGTCTTTCATTAGGAGGAACAACAGGTTATGCGATCAATCCGGCTAGAGATTTAGGTCCAAGAATTATGCATGCCATCCTTCCCATCAAAAATAAAGGAAATTCTGATTGGTCTTATGCTTGGGTTCCAGTCATTGGCCCAATTTTAGGCGCAATTTTCGGTTCATATATTTTAAAATTAATATAAACTATTCATATTATGTTTGTAGGATCAATCGATCAAGGTACCACCAGTAGTAGATTTATCATATTCAATAAAAAAGGAGAAATCGTTTCAGTAGGCCAAAAGGAACATGAACAAATTTACCCGAAAGCAGGCTGGGTGGAACATAATCCCGAAGAAATCTGGACGAATTTACAGGAGGTCATAGAAAAAGCCCTAAAAAATGCCAATTTAACCACCAAAGATTTAATCTCCGTTGGAATCACCAACCAAAGAGAAACTACCCTTGCTTGGAATAAAAATACGGGCAAACCTTATTATAATGCCTTGGTTTGGCAAGATACTCGGGTAGGAGACTACGTAAAAGAATTTGAAAAAAATGGAGGGCCTGATCGATTTAGAGAAAAAACCGGACTTCCCCTGGCCACTTATTTCTCAGGACTAAAACTGAGATGGCTATTAAAAAACGTTGATGGACTCCGAGAAGATGCGGAAAAAGGTGAGGCATTATTCGGTACAATGGACTCCTATGTGGCCTGGCATCTGACCGGCGGTTTACATATTACCGATGTCACCAATGCCTCGCGGACTCAATTAATGGATTTAAAAACTTGTCAGTGGGATCAAGAAATCTTAGACATCTTTGAAATCCCCAAAAAAATGCTTCCTGAAATAAAGGCCTCTAGTGAGATTTATGGGGAATGTCAGGGAATTTTAGCTGGTGTACCTTTAGCAGGAATTTTAGGAGATCAACAAGCGGCTTTAGTGGGGCAAACCTGTTTTGATGCAGGCCAGGCAAAGAATACCTATGGTACAGGATGTTTTATGTTAATGAATACGGGGGAGCAAATTACTCCTTCTAAATTCGGATTATTAACCACCGTTGCTTATCAATTTGGAAACGAACCGGTAAAATATGCCTTGGAAGGTTCCATTGCAATTACAGGAGCTTTGGTACAATGGTTGAGAGATAATTTAGGGATGATCCAATCCAGTGCAGAGATTGAGGAACTGGCCAAAGCTGTTGAAGATAATGGAGGATGTTATTTTGTCCCAGCCTTTTCCGGTTTATATGCCCCTTATTGGAAAACCAATGCGAGAGGGGTGATTGCAGGATTAACCCGCTATGTGAATAAGTACCATATTGCCCGCGCTACATTAGAGGCCTCGGCATTTCAGACTTGGGAGGTAATTGAGGCGATGGAAAAAGATTCTGATATTTCGATTAAATCGCTTCGGGTAGATGGAGGAATGGTAGTCAATAATTTATTGATGCAATTTCAATCTGATATTTTGGGGGAGGAAGTGATTTGCCCAAAAATCATTGAAACAACTGCCTTGGGAGCAGCCTATGCAGCAGGATTGGCCACGGGATATTGGAAAGATTTAGAGGAATTAAAAGCCAATTGGGGAATTGATAAAACCTGGAACCCCGAATTAGAAGAATCGAAAAGAACTCAATATAGAAGCCAATGGAAAAAGGCCGTTTCGAAGACTTTTGATTGGGAGGATTAAAGAAATGAACAATATTTAGCATAAATCATCCCCACAATAATGATGGAGGCTAAAGCGGCAAAACCCACGGCTCCGGAAGAGATGTCTTTTATAAAACCAATTTTTTTATGGTAATCTGGGTGAACAAAATCGCATAGTTTTTCTACGGCGGTATTCAAGCCTTCTGCCGTAAGAATGAGACCCATACAAAATATTTGAATGATCCAATCTTCTCTCGAAATTTCAAAATAAAATCCTAATAAAAGGAAAAGAGAAAATATCGCAATTTGAGCCTTGATGGCATTTTCTGTACGGATTAAAAGGAATAAACCCTTAAATACAAAGATTAAACTCTTTAATCGGTCTTTAAAAAAATGCAACATCCCAGATCAAATTAAACGCGATTGGTCGGCTGAACATTTGCTTGTGTTCGGCCATAAGCCGGACAAGAGGTATCCTGTGCACAAGAGGCCAAGAAAATCATTAGAAAGAGAATAGCGAGGAAAAGTCTCATGTTTTTGTTTTTTTAAAAACGTTCATCTTTTCAAAAATAGTATAATTTTTTTAATTTTTTGCAATTGCCATATTTGCTTTCATCTTCAACTCATCAAAAACGATGCCGCTTTCCTGGTCTAGCGATACTGTTTTATCATAGCCTAAAATTTTCAGCATGGAATCAGAGGTTTGTTCTTTGGAGAACAAGCGGGTCGTGATGGTTCCATCCTCTAAGCGATCAACGATGACTTGTTTGGGTGCAGGTATTAAACAATGTTGAATACCTCCATAGCCCCCTAAAGATTCTTGATAGGCACCTGTATGGAAAAAACCAACAAATTGTCTTTCCTTACCCTCTTCAAAAATAGGTAAATATAAATCTGAACTATGTGCTTCTGTATTGTAAAAATCCATTGAATCGCAGGTTAAACCACCCAAATTCACCTTCTGATAAGGGGCATTCCAATTATTGATTGGAAGCATAATATATTTTTGGTTCATTCCCCAAGAATCTGGTAATTGGGTAATAAAGGATCCATCAATCATGTACCAAAGCTCCTTATCATTCTGAAGTTTTTGGTCGATAATTTCATATATAACCGCCCCACTCTCTCCTACTGAATAAGAACCAAATTCCGTAAAAATATTGGGTACGGGAACATTATTTTTATTACAAATCCAAGAGATTGATTCTACAATTTCATCTACCATGGCTTGGTAGTCGTAATTGAATTGAAGGGAGGTTTGAATTGGCAAGCCTCCGCCTAAATCGATTGAATCTAATTCCGGACAAATTTTCTTTAATTCACAATATTTATAGATAAACCGAGATAATTCAGACCAATAATAGGCAGAATCTTTAATACCAGTATTGATGAAGAAATGCAACATCTTCAACTTAAACTTTGGGTTTTCCTTAATCTTGGTTTCGTATAATTTGATTACATCTGAATAACGAATACCTAAGCGAGAGGTATAAAATGCAAAATCTGGCTCTTCATCTGTGGCAATTCGGATCGCGAGATTTACTTCATTTGCCGAACAATGCTTTTCATAATAATCGATTTCCTTTAAATTATCTAAAACAGGAATACAATTAAAGCCCTGATTAATAATTTGGGAGATATATTGAGTATACAAAGGTTGCTTGTACCCATTGCATAAAATATAGGTTGATTTTGAAACTAAACCTTTATTGTAAAGGTCTAAAATAATTGGTATATCGAAAGCAGAGCTAGTTTCAAGATGGACTTGTTGGTCTAGGATTTCTTCAATGACATAAGAAAAATGGGATGATTTGGTACAATAACAATAGGTATAGGTTCCTTTGTAATTATATTTTTTAATCGCATTTCGAAAAAGTAATTTGGCATTTTCAATATGCTCGCCTATTTTTGGTAAATAGGTTAGTTTTAAAGGTGTGCCATATTGTTTAATGATTTCCATGATTGGCACATTATTGAACAACAATTCAGAATTTTCATTAATATTGAATTCTCTGGTTGGAAATTCAATTGTTTGTT
>CAZXZK010000001.1:80282-122922 GCA_964645295.1 uncultured Cytophagales bacterium
CGATGAGATCGATGTAATTTTTCATCCTTTAAAAATAAAACTTTAATCCGAACCCGGTTATTAAAAAAAGTGTGCAAAATTGCATATAAAGTAAGAACTTTGCAAATAAATATTCATTACATTCATGTTAAATATTCATTTTATTTCAATTGGAGGGGCTGCAATGCATAATTTAGCCATTTCTCTCAAAAAAAATGGTTATAAAATTTCTGGGTCAGACGACGAAATTTATGAACCCTCGAGGACAAATTTGGAAAAAAATGGATTATTACCAAAACAAATGGGTTGGGATCCTAACAGAATCACCCAGGATTTAGACCTAATTATTCTGGGGATGCATGCTCGGGTGGATAATCCGGAACTTATTCGTGCTAAAGAATTAGGGATCCGAATTGAATCCTACCCTTCTTTTGTTTATGAACAAAGTAAGAATAAACAAAGAATTGTGATTGCGGGTAGCCATGGAAAAACCTCAATTACGTCTATGGTCTTACATGTTTTGGCTTATCATCATCGAAAATTTGATTATCTGGTAGGTGCAAAAATTGATGGATTTGAATATATGACTTCCCTTTCAGAGGATGCGCCAATTATTATAATTGAAGGGGATGAATACTTGGCCTCGCCAATAGACCGTATTTCAAAATTTTTAAAATATCACCCTCATATCGTTTTGATCTCTGGAATTGCTTGGGATCATATTAATGTATTTCCTACCTTTGAAGCCTACAAGGAGACTTTCAAAAAATTAATCAACGGAATCGATAAATCGGGTTCTATTATTTATGATGAAACGGATAAAAATTTAATAACTCTTATTCCATCGAATAGAGAAGGCCTATTTCTTTATCCTTATCATTCGCATGATTCAAAAATTAAAGATGGAATTACGTATTTAAAAGAATCGGGAGAAAGGATACCACTTGAAATATTTGGAGAGCATAATTTAAAAAATTTATCAGGAGCCAAAATGATTTGTAAAAAAATTGGGATTAACTCCGAAATGTTTAATCAGGCAATTCAAAGTTTTAAAGGAGCCGCCAAGAGATTAGAAATATTGGCAGAAAACCAGGAATGTAAAATATTCAAGGATTTTGCTCATGCCCCTAGTAAGGTTTTAGCAACGGTTGGGGCCGTAAAGAAACAATTTCCAAAAAGAGAATTAATTGCCTTTCTAGAATTACATACTTTTTCAAGTTTAAATCCGAAATTCTTACCTGAATATAAAGACACCTTAAAAAAGGCCGACAAGGTAGTCATTTATCTAAGTGAACATGCTAGGAAAATTAAAGGTATGGAAAAAATTTCAACGGAAAACATAGTGGAAATTTTTAATCATAAAAAATTGGTGGTATTAAGAGAAAAGGGAGAAATAATGAATTATTTATCCTCCCTTTCTTATATCAATCAGACTATATTAATGATGTCTTCGGGAACATTTGATGGAGCCATTCAAGACATTCAGCTATCTTAAGCCAATAATTGGTCTAATTCTGCTTTAAATCCTGAAAGTAAAATATCTTTGATATGGATTTTTCTTTTCTGGACGTTAATTTTAGATTGAACTGGTCGGTCTTCTAGGGTACCATCCATGGTCACATCCCGAATCAATAAATCCAATTCAGATTTTTCCTTTTTTATCATGTAATCCATTTGGTTAATCATGATTTTCAGTTGTTCCAATCTTGGCTTATCATCTAGGTTTGGATGTCTGTAAGAAATCACTCTTAACAAATAATTCATTTCAAAAATCTTATCACAAATATTTCTAAAACGTTCTGCTAGGTTACGATCCAAATTTCGAATATTGGCAG
The DNA here is from genome assembly GCA_964645295.1 of uncultured Cytophagales bacterium. GTDB lineage: Bacteria > Bacteroidota > Bacteroidia > Cytophagales > Spirosomataceae > CAZVFE01. The sequence continues at coordinate 82,097 of CAZXZK010000001.1, forward strand.
AAATTTCTTTCCATTTTACCAAATAATTTTTTGCCAAGGCTGAGGTTTCCTGAATTTGAGATTGGTTTCTAAATTTAACCTCTAACTCACCCGTCATGCCAATTAATTCCTGAACACGAGGATCAATTCTTGGTTTTACATCGATTCCTTTCAAACGATTGTATTTATCAAAATACATTTCTGTTGATTTTTTAAAATTCTTCCAAAGTTTGGCTTGTTTTTTGGGTGGAATATCAGTAATTGTTTTCCAATCTTTTTGAATCGTTTTTACCTCCTCCACGTAATCTTCCATATTATCTGCCTTGCGATATTGATTAACTTTCTCCACATAAGACTGGAGTGTTTCAAGTTTTTCATCGATAATTCGATTTTTTTCTTCGTAGGCGGCATTCCGTTTTTGGAAGAAATCCTCCATTAATTGCTGAAATTCTGCCTCGATTTTTTCAGAGAATTTCTTGTCGACAGGACCGGTCTTTAACCATTTTAAACGAAGTTCTTTGATAAGATCACTTTGTGAAATAATATCATCTTTTGCGAGAACCATGGCGATATCTTGCAACAAAGATTGTTTAATTTCTAAATTTTTCTCTTGATTAATTTTGATCAAATTCAAGAGATAAACTTCCAATTTTGCTACTTCTTCTAATAAAGGTTTAAAATCACCTAGGCCATCAAAATGGATGAGATAGGTTTTCATTTGGGTAGTTTTTGTGAGAAAGGAACCCTTATTTTGAGCATTCTCAACTTCTTGGATTAAATTATTAACCTTGTTTTTGGCTAAATCAAAACGGTCTACAAAATACTGAAGAGATTGTTCTTCTGATTCTCTGACGAATCCAATTTCACGTTCTGGATATTCTATGTAAGGTTTTAAATAGACTTTGCCATCTTTGCAAAATCCGAATTCATTTTTTGTGGCAGACATAATTTTTTTTTACAGTAATTAATTTGATTGAGGTTTTGGCAGAACCATTGCTCATATCAAGATTATTAAATAGTTAAAATATTCTTAGTTAATTTTCTAAAGAGTCAAAAATAAATAATTTATATATCTAAACAAATTTTAGGCTAGGTAAATTTAGAATATCTTTATAGAAAAAAATATCCTGAAGAAATAATTATCTTTGTAGATTAAAAATTTATAAATGAGCGACAATACAATCATCTTTTCAATGGAAAAGGTTTCCAAGACCATTCCACCACAAAAGGCTATTATTAAAAATATTTACCTTTCATTTTTTTATGGGGCAAAAATTGGTGTTTTAGGATTGAACGGATCGGGAAAATCCACCCTATTACGCATCATTGCTGGAAGGGATAAAGAGTATAACGGACATGTTGTTTGGTCTCCTGGATATTCCGTCGGTTTATTGGAACAAGAACCTGAATTAGATCCAAATTTAACAGTTATGGAAGTGGTTGAGCAAGGGGTAGCGGAGGTCAAAGCCTTGTTGAATGAATTTGAGGAAATCAACCAAGCCTTTGCAGAACCGGATGCGGACTTTGATAAACTATTGGAAAGACAGGGGGAGGTACAAGAAAAACTAGATCATTTAAATGCCTGGGAATTAGATAATAAATTAGAGCGAGCAATGGATGCCCTAAGATGTCCTCCATCAGAGGCAATCGTTGGCAATCTTTCAGGAGGGGAAAAAAGAAGAGTGGCGCTTTGTCGTTTATTATTACAAGAACCGGATGTTTTATTATTGGATGAGCCTACCAACCATTTGGATGCTGAATCTGTTTGGTGGTTGGAAGAATTTTTAAGACAATACAAAGGCACGGTGATTGCCGTTACTCACGACCGTTATTTCTTAGACAATGTAGCAGGATGGATTTTGGAATTAGATCGTGGAGAGGGAATTCCATGGAAAGGGAATTATTCTTCCTGGTTAGAACAGAAACAAAATCGATTGGCGCAAGAGGAAAAGACAGAATCGAGAAGGCAAAAAACCCTACAAAGAGAATTAGAGTGGGTAAAAATGGCCCCTAAAGCCAGACAAGCTAAATCCAAAGCCAGAATTGGCGCTTATGAAAAATTATTATCAGAAGAGAATAGACAAAAAGAAGATAAATTAGAGCTATTCATTCCAGCAGGACCAAGATTAGGAAATAAGGTAATCGATGTTGAATCTGTTGCAAAATCTTTTGGTGATAAATTACTATTTGATAATTTAAGTTTCTCGCTTCCCCCGGCAGGTATTGTAGGTATTATTGGTCCGAATGGGGCTGGTAAATCAACTTTATTTAATTTAATCACGGGTAAAATTAGTCCAGACAAAGGTAGCTTTGAAGTAGGTGAGACGGTTAAATTAGCTTATGTTGACCAGGAGCATCATCAGTTAAAAGCGGATAAAACGGTTTATCAGACAATTTCTGAGGGGTCAGAATGGATTATTTTGGGTGGCAAGCAAGTGAATGCCAGGGCCTATGTCAGCAAATTTAATTTTAACGGTTCAGACCAAGAAAAGAAAATTAGTCAATTATCTGGAGGGGAAAGAAACAGGGTCCATTTGGCCATGATGTTAAAAGAAGGTGCGAATGTCCTTTTATTGGATGAACCCACCAACGATTTGGACGTCAATACCCTAAGAGCCTTAGAGGAAGGTTTAGAAAATTTTGCGGGATGTGCGGTTATTATCTCGCACGATAGATGGTTTTTAGACAGAATAGCGACGCATATCTTGGCTTTTGAAGGGAATTCTGAAGTAGTATGGTTTGAGGGAAATTATTCGGAATACGAAGAAGCCAAGAAAAAACGTTTAGGAGATTATACCCCTAAAAGAATTAAATTTAAAAAATTAGGTTAAAAGAAGGTATTTCAATAAATTCGGAATTCAATTAGAAAATTTAAGGTGGCATCAGAAAATAAAATAAAAGAGGCCTTTGAGGAAATTTCCAAGGTGATTGTAGGCCAAGAAAAATTGGTGAATCGTATCTTAGTGGGATTACTTTCTAATGGGCACGTGTTAATTGAAGGGGTGCCAGGGCTTGCCAAGACCTTAACGATTAATACGGTCTCAAAGGTATTGGATTTGAATTTCCAACGAATTTCCTTTACACCCGATTTACTTCCTTCGGATTTAATTGGTACGATGATTTACAACCAAAAAAAATCAGAATTTGAGGTAAAGAAAGGCCCTATTTTTTCTCAAATTATTTTGGCAGATGAAATTAATAGAGCACCTGCAAAAGTTCAATCTGCTCTCTTGGAAGCGATGGCTGAAAGACAAGTGACTATTGGAGAGACCACTTATCCTTTAGATTCTCCTTTTTTAGTTTTAGCAACTGAAAACCCCATCGAACAAGAAGGTACCTTCCCACTTCCAGAGGCACAGGTAGATCGTTTCATGATGAAATTAAATTTAGATTATCTCTCTAAGGAAGATGAACTAAAAATGATGAAAATGATGTCTGATTTAAACTTTAATCCTCAGTTAAAGCCCATCATGAATGAAAAAGATTTAGAGAATATTCGCAAAGAAATCAATCAAGTAAATATTTCTGAGTCCTTAGAGAAATACATCATTGAAATTATTTTTGCTACTCGAAATCCAAAAGATTATAATTTAGAAAAAGAGGCGGATTATATTTTATATGGAGCCTCTCCGAGAGCCACCATCCAATTAAATTTAGCTGCCCGCGTTTTAGCTTATTTAGATGGCCGAGATTATGTGATTCCAGAGGATATTAAAGAAATCGCCTCTGACATTCTCAACCACCGCATTATTTTAACCTATGAAGCTGAGGCAGAAAATATTAAAACCTCGGCAATCATTCAAACTATCTTGAATACTATTTCCATAAATTAGGGGTCTTAGGATATTAGTAGAAATCCGTGTTTTTCAACTTTTATTTAAAAGATGAATCAATGTTGAAAAAAATCATTTCCTTACTAAGTTTAATTCTCCTATTTAGTTTTCACCAGCCAAATAAAATCCGAGTATTTTTAATCGGGGATTCAACCATGGCCAATAAATGGGAAGCAGATTTTCCTGAAACTGGGTGGGGCATGCCTTTTGCAAAATTATTTAACGAGGCGACGGAGGTTCAAAACCACGCCTACAATGGCAGAAGTACTAAAAGTTTCCGAGAGGAAGGCCGTTGGAAAAAAGTCTATGATCAAATTCAACCGGGCGATTATGTTTTAATTCAATTTGGGCACAATGATTCTAAAAAATCTGACCCCAATCGGTATTCAGAGGCTAATACAGACTATCGGACAAATATCACCCGATATATTGCAGAAACAAGAGAAAAAGGTGGAATTCCTATCCTATTAACCCCGGTGCAAAGAAGAAAATTTGATGAAAACGGCCATTTCATTGACCAGCACGGTGACTACCCAAGGGTCGTCAGGGAGGTAGCTAAGAAAGAACAGGTCTTCCTGATAGACGTAGAAAAATTATCCAGAGAAAATCTTGAAAAAATTGGGCCGGAAAGATCCAAAAAAGTTTATTTAATTTATCCGGAAAACATCTTCCCAAAATATCCTATGGGAGTGGAAGACAATACCCATTTTTCGGTTTACGGGGCTGGGCTTGTAGCTAATATGGTTGCCAATGAAATCTTTCATTCCTCCGAACATCTAAAAAGTTTTTTAAAAAAATCTGATTTTTCAGGACGTTACGATTTTCAAATTCCTTTGATTTCTAAACCCTATTTCAAAAAAGACACATTTAATATCGTACGATACGGGGCTATTTCTAGCATTCAAACAAAAAGCACCAAAGCCATTCAACAGGCGATTGATATCTGCCATGCAAATGGAGGGGGCGTGGTCTTATTTCCAAAAGGTTTTTGGTATTCAGGGCCAATTGAAATGAAATCGAATGTTAATTTGCATTTAGTGGAAGGTGCTACCCTTCAATTCTCTGAAAATTCAGCAGATTATCCTTTGGTAGAAACTTCTTGGGAAGGAGTTGAATCCATTCGTGTTCAATCTCCAATTTCAGGAAAAAACTTAAGCAGAATTGCCATAACAGGAAAAGGGGTAATTGATGGAGCAGGAGAAAATTGGAGACCTGTAAAAAAATCAAAAATGACAGAAGGGGATTGGAATCAATTAATCCTTTCGGGTGGTGTGCTAACAGAAGATAAAAATACGTGGTATCCGACTGAAAGAGCCTTATTAGGTTCTACCAAAAACCGTCCGGGTGTCCGCTCTGAAGGTTGGTCATTGAATAATACAGAAGCCATCAAGGAGTTTTTAAGACCGAATATGATTGTTTTCACAGAATGTGATGAAATTTTATTGGAAGGGATTACTTTCCAAAACTCTCCTGCTTGGTGTATTCATCCTTTCATGAGCAGACATATTCGAATGGAGGATGTGACTATTCGGAATCCTTGGTATGCCCAAAATGGAGATGGGGTAGATTTTGAATCTTGTGAAAATATCCTGGTTTCCAATTGTCGGATTGATGTAGGTGATGATGGAATTTGTTTAAAATCTGGAAGGGATGAAGAAGGCCGAAAAAGAGGAAGACCTACGGCTCATGCATTGATTGAAAATTCCATTGTTTTCCATGGACATGGTGGTGTGGTGGTTGGATCTGAAATGTCTGGTGGAGTAAATGATATTTATGTGAATAATTGCCAATTCCTAGGGACTGACGTAGGGCTACGTTTTAAAACGACAAGAGGTCGTGGAGGAATTGTAGAAAATATTTTTATTCGAGATATCAATATGAAAAACATTGCTGGCCAAGGGATCATATTAGATATGTATTACCAAGGGAAAGACCCCGTAGGAACCCATGGTAATGGAGAGTCGAAACCTGTCATTGCTAAAGAACCAGTCAATGATGGAACCCCCCAATTTAGAGATATTCAAATGGAAAATATTCGCATTTTAAATGCTGAAACAGGCGTTATGGTAAGAGGTTTACCAGAGATGCCTATTCGAAATATTTCGATCAAAAATATTGAAATTCAGGCTAAACAAGAAGAATATATCTTATACGGAGAAAATATCAGCATTCAAAAACCTTAGTCTTTTAACTTAATTTTGAGTGTAGGATTGATAATGTATTTACCCGAATGATCCCCATAAATGGAAATTCCATTAGGAGAACCTTCCATTACTTGAATTTTAACCTTTAATTTTCCCGTGTAGATGGCCTGTTGAATGGCAGCTTGATTCATGGGTACTTGATATAAATATCCATAAGTTCCGGCTTCATCCAAGGTTCTATCTTCTTTCTGGTAAAACCAAGATAAAATTCCACTATGATCTGCTGGATCATCGGCAATTTGGAAACTATCCAATAATTGATCATTCCCATAAACTTGGATAAAGGCTGGATTTAGGGAGTCGTCTGTTTGAGGATAAGCATTTGGGTTCTTCCCTGGATCAAAGGTTCCTTTTCCGAGCATATAATCTCCTTGCATTTCCTGGCCTCCAATTTTATCTTTTCCAAGTAAAGCCTTTGAAGACATTTCAGCAATAAAGTCTATGCATTCCACCTTCGAAACTGTTAAATCTTTGGGTATATCAAATTCAAATTCGAAATAGCCTTCACCAAATCCATTAATTTTATGGCCTCTTACCCCTTTCCAGGTTTTTATTTTAAAATTAGCATATGAATAATCTCCTACATTTTTAGCTAGGTAAATATAAGAATTATTGCTTGGTACCTCCTCCCCTGCTTGTACAATAATACTCACAAAGTTTTTATGATATTCTTTACCATTTAAACTCATGATGGTAAAGGATAAGGTATTGATCGATTTTTCCTTAGGGAATATAATTTTTTCATCTGGTAAGGCGGAAACTGTCCATGGCTTCCATTGAATGGTATCGTATTTTACCCAATAATTTTTCTTTTCTCCCCAAGCAGTGGTGCCATAAAATTCTTTTTTAATAATTAATAGATCTTTCGGACTTGGCAAATCTGTCAGAGCCGATAATTTCAAAGGAAGACTCAGGGTGTCTCCTGGAAAACCCTCAAAACTAATATCTTGTCCGGTAGAAATATAAAAATCACTGTGTAAATCTCTGATGCTCATCCCTGGAACGATATCCGACAGACCAAAATATTTTGGACTACGATCAAATCTCACATAACCATTCCATTCATTAATGACGTCATGGTGTTCGGTATAAAGCCATCCAGCAATCTTTAAATGATTTCTAAAGGCATTCATTGATCGGTGATAATCATAGGTAATATCGACATCTCCCGTACTGCCATTATAGCCCCAAACATTTCCAAATTCGGAATTAATCATGGGTTGATTGCCCTGCTTATATCCTGGCATAAAATTCCATGTACTACCAGCAAAGGTGGAATCAACCTGAGTTTGTAAAAATTTGTCCCATTCATAGCCGGGTAAATAAGAATGCCAAGAATGAATATCGGTATCAACGTGTTTAAAATCACAACAAATGGAATTATCTTCCACCAATCTGGAGGGGTCTAATCCTTTCGCTATATTAACCATCTCCACCACCCATTTTTGGGTTTCAGGAAGGTATTTTCTAGTTTTCTTTCCATTTTCTTCTACATTAGAAAACAGGCCCCAACCCTCATTAAAAACAATCCAAGAAAAAATAGACGGATGGTTATAATCTCTTGAAATTAATTCTCTTAGGGTTTGTTCAGACTCTACCTTCATTTGTCCTTTGGGTTCTCCCCAAGAATTTGGCAAATCAGACATAATAAATAAGCCTAATTTATCTGCCCAATATAATTTACGTGGAACATCTACTTTGATATGAGTCCTGATACCATTCAATCCGATTTTTTTGGCGATCAGTATTTCATTCCTCATAAAATCATCGGTTGGGAAGGTATAAAAACCTTCTGGATGATAGGACTGATCCAAAGCCAATTTTAAATAGACTGGCTTATTGTTCAACATCACATAGGATATATCCGTCCCTGGTAGAAAATCTGCTGATATTTTTCGATAACCGAAATAGCCTTTAAAGGAATCTTTAAAATCGCCTTCCCCTAATTCAACAGAATACTCATAAAGAAAAGGATCCTCTAAGGTCCAAAGGTGCCCATCTGGAAATGGAATTTCAAAATCAAGGGTTTTTTGTCCTTGTTGAATAGCTTGAAAATTAGCGATATCGCCTTTGGTAAGAATGCTCATTCTAAGTGGGATATTTTGGGAGGCAGGATTACCTAGAATAGCCTTCACTCTTAGTACTTCCCGATCAATATCCGGATTAATCTGGAAAGATTGAATATAATCCAAACCTCTTGGTTCCAAATAAATTGTTTGCCAAATACCTTTGGCATCACCGTATCCTTGTTTCCCGTAAAGGGTAAAATCTCTTCTAATATCATCTACGCGAATAACTAAATCATGTTCAACACCCAAATCATAACCTGATAGATCAAAATCAAAGGGGGTATAACCGCCTTGGTGTTTTCCCATTAATTTTCCGTCTAAAAAGACGGAGGTTTCCCAATCTGATGCTCCAATAACTAAAAATGGGCGTTGGGATTCCCAGCTAGTTGGGAGAATAATTTTTTTATGATACCAAGCAATATCAGCTTGATTTTCTATTTCAGATAATTTAGAACCCCATGGAAAGGGAACGAGAATTTTTTCTGAAAAGGTAGTTTTATTGACTGCCCAATTTTCTTTCAGGCCACGATTATCTTGATCGAATTCAAAATCCCAATATCCATTTAAATTGATGATTTCCGTCCTTTGAAAATCTGGACGAGGATGCTCTGGCAATGGTTGCTGGGCAAGGCCTAGGAAAAAAATAAATTGAAAAGAGAATACAATTACTATCTTATACAAACTACTGGATTTTTTACACATAAATACAAAAATCGTAAAAAATATTTAATCCATCTAAAATATTTCGTAAATCTTATGCTTAATTTTGAAGGATGGAATTAAATAAAAATAAAATCCCGACCCAAATTACTGTTTTAGGTGGAGGTAGTTGGGCTACTTCCTTAATTAAGATTTTAACGGAAAACAATGTTAGGATTAAATGGTGGATTAGAAGGAAATCTGATGTGGATTATATTCGCAAATTTAATCATAACCCGAGTTATTTAACAGATGTTTTAATTAATCCGAGAAAGGTCAAGGTTTATTCCAAAATGGCTGATGCCCTGAAAGGCACCGAATTTGCGATTTTAGCTATACCCGCTGCCTTTATCCCGGAAACCTTAGAAAATTGCCCTATCCAACTATTATCTGATAAAAAAATTGTTTCGGCCATCAAGGGCATGATCCCAGAAGAAAATAAATTGGTAACAGATTGGGTTGAAGCGAAATTTTCCATCAAGAAGGGAAACACTTGTGTCATTGCGGGCCCTTGCCATGCAGAAGAAATTGCTATGGAAAGACAATCTTATTTGACCATCGCCTCTCCGAATTTAAGTTTAGCCAAAGAATTTACTGAATTACTGAAAGGGCGATATATGAATGCCAAGGCGATTGAGGATTTATATGGTGTTGAATATTGTGCTGTCATAAAAAATATCATTGCCATTTCCTGTGGGATAACTCATGGATTAGGGTTTGGAGATAATTTCCAGGCTGTTTTAGTATCCAATGCCATGCAAGAAATCAAAGATTTCTTGGATAAAGTTTATCCGGTAGCTAATAGAGATCTTCATTCCTCCGGTTATTTGGGAGATTTATTGGTGACGGCCTATTCACAGTTTTCAAGAAATCGAAGTTTTGGAAACATGTTGGGGAGAGGATATTCGGTTAATAGTGCGCAATTTGAAATGAAAATGATAGCTGAAGGCTATTATGCTGTAAAAAGTATCTTTACGCTTGCCAAAAAACATGGTATTTCAATGCCAATCATTGAGGCAGTTTATCAAATCATTTATGAAAAGGCAAATCCGAAAACAGAGATCAATAAATTGGTTGGAAAACTAACTTAAATAGGATCGAATTTTTTCTGCAGTTGCTGCTAATTCTTCCTGGCTTGGTCTTAATTTTGGATTGGCAAAATTTACATCAGACATCGAATTCATCGGTATTAAATGCACATGAGCATGGGGTACCTCCAGGCCAATGACTGTGACTCCTAATCTTTTACAAGGACAGGCTTTTTTAATCGCAGGAGCGATTCTTTGGGCGAACTTCATTAATTCCCCTAAGGTATCGGCAGGTAAATCAAAAATATAATCAACCTCCTGTTTGGGAATGACCAAAACATGCCCTTCTTTCAAGGGCATAATGTCTAAAAATGCCAAGAAATCGTCATTTTCCGCAATTTTATGACAAGGGATTTCTCCTTGAATAATTTTAGTAAATAGGGTACTCATTATTCAATTCTTTTTAAATTAAATTTAGAAACTGGCTTGATAATCAAAGGTACTTTTTCTAGTTTAACTGCATCTGAATCCAATCCAAAATATTTATCTTCAGAGGAAGTATAATGCTTTAAGAAGAAATAAGCCTTCATAATCAGTCTATCAAATAAAGGCAATTCATTATCAAAGGAAAGGAATTTTTCCAAGACCACAAAGCGGAAATCACCAATGACGTTTTGCTCATTTAAGGAGCGGTAACGGGATGTAATATCAACCTCTCCATTCGCTACTAAATCCTCTACGACTTTTCTAAAATACAGGTTGATTTTTTGTTCGACCCTAAAGCCTAATTTAAAATTCACCTTGATAATATCATCTGGCTCAATGATATTTACTTTATAATCCATGGTATAAGGGTCATCCAGGGTATCAACATGCACAAACCAATAAATATCTGCCCTTTTTGGTCTTCTCTGGAAAATAGAATAATCTTTGATTCCACGTCAGAGACTCTTCCTGCATTCGACATGAATACTAAATGCGTGGCATATTTAGGAATAGTTTCATCTCTGCTTAATTCCTTCAAAGGGGTGATATAATCACTTAATTTTTCATATTCTGTTAATCGCCTTTTAATTTTATTTGCTCTCCACCAAATATACATGATGAATGCAACCAATAAAGCAATGAATAGGGAGACATAACCACCATGCCAGAATTTCTCCATATTGGCTACCAAGAAAGACCCTTCTACTGCCATGAATATGGCAAAAAACAATAATATCCACCAGAGGTCAACCTTTTTAATATGGAGATAATAGGTCATCAGCATAGTATCAATAATCATGGTAAGAGTAATGGCCAAACCATAAGCTCCCTCCATATTGGTTGATTCTTTAAAATATAAGACAATACCCGTGCAACCTAACCATAAAAATAAATTAATGGAAGGAACGTATAATTGTCCTTTTTGGTCAGATGGATACACTAATTTTACTCTTGGCCAAAAATTTAATCGGATAGCCTCTGAGATCAAAGTAAATGAACCGGAAATAACGGCTTGAGAAGCGATGATAGCAGCTAAGGTTGCCAAAATTACCGCTGGTATAAGAAAATCAGGTCCCAATAATTCAAAAATAGGTTTTCTTGCATTGATGTATTCACCACTGTGTGAAATTAACCAAGCGCCTTGTCCGAAATATTGCAATATTAGCATGATTTTCACGTAAACCCAGGATATCCGAATATTCTCCTTTCCACAATGTCCTAAATCAGAATATAAGGCTTCGGCACCGGTAGTACATAAAAAAACGGCACCTAAGGTCCAAAAACCTGAAACACCTGCTGTTTCAGAGGTTAATAAATTATAAGCATAATGTGGGGACAAAGCACGAAGGATTGACCAGTCATTGGATAACCAAATAATTCCTGAAATCCCCAAAAAACTAAACCAAGTCAGCATAATTGGACCAAAGAATTTTCCAACAACTTTGGTACCAAAAACCTGAAAAATAAATAAAGCGGAAATAATGGCCAAAACGATCGGGACAGTATTGGTCACGATGGGTTGTCCATCACTCCCTTTTAACATTCTTAAACCTTCAATGGCAGAAGATACAGAGATGGGAGGGGTAATAATTCCATCTGCCAAAAGCGTGGCGCCTCCAATAATGGCAGGAATGGTTAACCATTTGGCATGCCTTCTCACTAAAGAAAAAAGGGCGAATATACCCCCTTCTCCTTTATTGTCGGCCCTTAAAATCAGAATCACATATTTGATGGTTGTTTGCAAGGTGAGAGTCCAGAAGATACAGGACAAACCACCTAAAACATCCATTGAATTAATTTGATGATCCCCGATAATTGAGGGCATTACGTACAAAGGTGAGGTTCCAATATCCCCGTAAATGATTCCTAGTGCAACCAACAATCCGGCTGCAGTAGCTTTATTGTAATGTTTTTGGTCCATGGGCAGCAAAGATAACCAAAATATTTATTGGCTGTACATCAATTGGAATTTTATTACCGGAGGTAATAGATGTCTTCCAATTCCGAAGGAACTAATTTTAAGACATTCGTTAGAACTAATAAAATTAATTTACGTGAGGCCAACCATTCTGGGATATTCACTAATTCTTTGAATTGATTTAAGGTAATACTTTTATTTTTTTGTAAGTAATTGACCAGTAATTTTTCTGTTTCACCATAGGTAAATTTTACCCCTTCTTCATATTCTCTTCGTAGGATAGTCCTTAATTCCTTGCTGGCTTGAATACTTTTATCCTCTACACGAACATAACAAACCGGAGATTCATCCTCGGAAACTTGAACATAATGAGGTTTATCGATACTTTGGGTAACCTTGTAAATTAAAACGGAATGGCCGTTATCTAAAGGAACCACTTTCATGGTATAGGTAAACATTGGAAAACAATATTTCTCAATAGCTCTTTCCATATCAAAATAATCATCCTCAGGAAATTTTAATCCATTTATTTGACCATTATCTGAGACCCCTAAAAATAATATACCTCCTTTTGAATTGGCAAATGCTACTAATTCCTTTACAATTTTGTGAGGATACTTTACCTTTGTTTTAAATTCAATAAATTGATTTTCTCCTTGACGAACCAAGTTTTTAAGGTCAATTTGGTTGAGATTTGAGATGTCAATTTCAAATTCATTTTTAGCGGAAACGGATGACATTCTTGGTTGCATAATAACCTTAGATTGAACTTTAAAATTAGTCATTTTTTTTATTTTTTTGAAATAAAATTTGAAAAAAAACATACAAAAGTCTATTTTTTCAATAGACTTTATATATTTTTGCATGAAAGATTTAAATATGAATATCGAAGAATTATCCAACAGCTTTGAAAAAATCCCCTTTGAAGAGCGTTTGAAAAGAATTTGTGAAGAATTTAAGGAGAAAAAATTGGTTTTCTCCACCTCTTGGGGCCAAGAAGATCAAGCTATTTTTCACGCTATAGCCAGCCAAAATTTATCGATTGAAGTATTTACTTTGGATACAGGAAGACTTTTCCAGGAGACCTACGAATTAATGGATTTGACTCAAAAAAAATATCAATTTCCTGTTAAAGTTTATTTTCCAAACACAGAACGAATTGAAAAATTAGTTGAGGAAAAAGGGTTTAATTCATTTTATGAATCGGTAGAAAACAGAAAGGAATGTTGCTTTATTAGAAAAATTGAACCCTTGAATCGGGCATTGCAGGGCGCTGATATTTGGATTACTGGCCTAAGGAGAGAGCAATCTGAGAATAGGCAAGATATTACCCTATTTGAAAAGGATGAAAGCAGAGGAATTATCAAGATGAATCCTATTCTCGATTTTAGCCTAGAAGAATTAGAAAATTATTTAAAAGAACATAAAATTCCACAAAACAGTTTGCATAAAAAAAGATTTAAGTCGATTGGATGTGCACCGTGTACAAGGGCAATTCAAGAAGGAGAAGATATTCGGGCTGGAAGATGGTGGTGGGAACAATCAAAAAAGGAATGTGGTTTACATAGTTAAGTGAATAGAAGTATATGATTAATGAAAAAATAGGACATTTTCCTAGAAAATTAGAAGACGAATCCATTTATATTTTTCGAGAGGTTGTAGCGCAGTTTGAAAAACCGGCTTTATTATTCTCCGGAGGAAAGGATTCTATTACCTTGGTACGTTTAGCGCAAAAAGCTTTTTATCCGGGTAAAATCCCTTTCCCTTTAGTACATATTGATACGGGGCATAATTTCCCTGAGACAATTGAATTTAGAGATTGGTTGGTAAAAGAAATCGGTGCTGAATTAATTGTAAGAAATGTTCAGGATTCAATCAATCAAGGGAAAGTAAAGGAAGAAACAGGAAAATATGCGTCTAGAAATGCTCTTCAAACCGTGACTCTTTTGGACACCATTGAAGAATTTAAATTTGATGCCTGTATTGGCGGAGCAAGAAGGGATGAAGAAAAAGCGAGGGCAAAAGAAAGAATCTTCTCCGTGAGAGATGATTTTGGCCAATGGGATGCCAAAAAACAACGGCCAGAATTATTTGATATGTTGAATGGCCGAATCTCTGTTGGTGAAAATGTGCGTATTTTCCCAATATCCAACTGGACAGAATTGGATGTTTGGAATTATATCAAAGAAGAAAAGATCGCAATTCCAAGCATTTATTATGCCCATCAACGACCAGTAATAGAAAGAGATGGTATGCTTTGGGCTGATTCAGATTATTTAAACAAAGAATCGGATGAAATTCCTTTTCAAACTACCGTGCGGTTTAGAACCGTCGGAGACATGACCTGCACAGCAGCGGTTGCCTCCACCGCAGATAATATAGATACAATCATTGAAGAAATTTTAGACGCTGAAATCTCTGAAAGAGGGGCAAGAATAGATGATAAAAGATCGGAAGCAGCGATGGAAAAACGTAAACAACAAGGATATTTTTAAAATGGATATAGTAAGAATTGCAACAGCAGGCTCAGTAGATGATGGAAAAAGTACCTTGATTGGAAGACTTCTTTTCGAAACAAAATCAATTACAAAAGATAAAATTGAAGCTTTAGAATCAGCCTCCAAAAGAAAAGGATTGGACTTTATAGACCTTTCCCTATTAACCGACGGATTAATTGCCGAGAGAGAACAAGGCATTACCATAGACGTTGCCCATATTTATTTTTCAACTCCACAAAGGAAATATATCATTGCAGACACTCCGGGCCATGTTGAATATACCAGAAACATGGTCACTGGCGCCTCCAATGCTTCCGTATCGCTGATTTTAATTGATGCCAGACAAGGCGTTTTAGAACAAACCGCCAGACATTTAAGCATCGCTTCTTTATTGAGAATTCCTAAAGTGATTTTTTGTATCAATAAAATGGATTTAGTTGATTATGATGAATCTACCTATTTAAAAATACAAACTCAATTAAAAGAATTAATAGAGAAAACAGCATTTGAAGGACAAGGTATCAACTTTATTCCATTATCTTCTTTATACGGGGAAAATATAACCGAAAGGTCGATAAAAATGCCCTGGTACACGGGCAATAGCCTTTTAGAAGAACTTGAATCTTTGTCTATCAAGGAAATTTATAAGAATACTCCCGCTAGATTCCCCGTTCAATTCGTGATTCGTCCTAAAACAGAACAATACCATGATTTCCGAGGTTATGCAGGGAAAGTAGCGAGTGGAAAGTTTTCGGTAGGACAAAAAATTACTGTTTTACCATCAGGTCAAAGTTCTACGATTGAGTCTCTTCAAAAATTTGATAAAAATTTGGATTCGGCACAGGCAGGTGATTCCATCACGATGATCCTGAATTCGGACGTGGATATTTCAAGGGGAAATATGATTGTACTATCGGAGGAATCGCAACCTCAAATGAAAGATTTTACTGCGCAAATTTGTTGGCTAGATAGCCAGTCTTTGATGCCTGGGAAAACCTATCTATTACAACATGGGATTAATCAAATTAAAGCAAAAGTCCTAAGGATTAACCATCGGCTGGATGTAATCAATCAAAATATTGAGGAGGTAAGCGAATTAAAATTGAATGAAATAGGCCATATTCATATTAAAACTGCACAACCCATTGCAGCGGATAAATATGCTGAAAATCCTTTAAACGGGGCCTTTATTTTTATTGATGAATTTTCAAATTCAACAGTAGGCGTCGGTTTTGTAGATTAAGCTAATTCGAAAATTGCTTCAATTTCAACGGAAATATTATCGGGGAGTGTATTCACACCGACTGCACTCCTCACCCCAATACCATTTTCTTCTCCCCAAACCTTGGCAAATAATTCAGATGCTCCATTGATGATATAAGGTTGCCTTTGGAAATCATCCGTGCAATTAACCATTCCCAAGACTTTGATTACTCGCTTTACTTGATTTAAAGAACCTAAATGTTCTTTTAAAGTGGAAAGCATCGTTAAACCGACTTGCTGTGCCACCCTTTTCCCTTCCTCTTGGTCTATTTCAGATCCAATTCGACCTTTCATTAAGGAGGCATCTGTTTTAACTGGCCCATGGCCTGATAAATAGATAAAATTACCAACTACCATGGCTGGCTTATAGACCCCCAAAGGTTTAGGGGCCGGAGGTAGTTCTAGACCGAGTGCAGCAAAATTTTCTTCAGGGCTTTTCATGTATTCCGTGGATTTTATGAATTAATTCAGCGATAAGGCCCGTCCAACCCGTCTGGTGCGAAGCACCCAGTCCCTTGCCGGTATCCCCATCAAAATATTCGAAAAATAAATAATTTTTTCTAAAATCTGAGTCTTTTTGAAGCTTTTGATATTCTCCGTACATCGGAATTTTACCATCTTCTTTTTCTAAAAATAGATTGATCAATCTTTTAGAAATATTCTCAGCGGCTTCTTTTATATTAACCGTCTTACCTGAATTGGTAGGATATTCCAATTCATAGTCTGAACCATAATAATTATAAAATTTTTGAAGAGAATCTATAATTAAATAATTCATTGGGAACCAAATTGGGCCACGCCAATTCGAATTCCCTCCAAACATCTCTGAAATTGATTCTGCCGGATTATAGCCAACCTCTACCGTCCCTTTTTCGTATTCAAATTTAAAAGGATGGTTTTTATGGTATTTCGAAAGCGTCCTAACTCCAAAATCACTTAAAAATTCTTCCTCATCAAAGACTCTCTTTAATATCATCTTCATTCGATGTCCTCTTAAAATAGATAATAATCTACTTTCTCCTTTTCCTGGTTCATACCAGCGAGATATTAAGTTGGATAAATCCGAACGATTATTTAGTACCCATTCTACCCGATGTTTAAAATGGGGCAGTTTTTCCAATAATTCAGGATCCAGCACTTCTACGGCAAATAATGGAATAATACCTACCATTGAACGAATCTTCAAAGACTGGGCCGTTCCATCCTCTTTCTTTAATAAATCATAATAAAATTGGTCATCCTCATCCCAAAGCCTTACTTCTTCCGAACCAATTTCAGATTGCATCGCTCCGGCAATTTGTAGAAAATGCTCAAAGAATTTAGCTGCCATATCTTGGTAAACTGGTTTTTCTAAAGATATTTCAGTAGCAATTTTTAACATATTCAAAGAATACATGGCCATCCAACCCGTACCGTCTGCTTGTTCTAAATAACCTCCAGTTGGTAATTCTGCAGAGCGATCGAATACCCCAATATTATCCATTCCAAGAAATCCTCCCCCAAAAATATTATTCCCATTCGTATCCTTAAGATTGACCCACCAGGTAAAATTCAGTAATAATTTATGGAATATTCGCTCAAGGAAAATAATATCTCCTTTGCCATTCATTTCTTTATCTATCTCATAAACTTTATAGGTAGCCCAAGCATGCACCGGGGGATTAACATCGGAAAATGACCATTCATAAGCCGGAATTTGCCCATTCGGATGCATATAATATTCACGTAAAACAACGGCTAATTGCCTCTTGGCAAAGTCAGGATCTAATCTGGCTAATGGCAAGGTATGAAAAGCTAAATCCCAAGCGGCAAACCAAGGGTACTCCCACTTATCTGGCATGGAAAAAATATTGGCTGCATATAAATGCCTCCATTGAGAATTCCTTCCTTTTTTTCTAGCAGGATGCGGTTTTGGCATAGAAGGATCCCCTTTAAGCCATTCATGAACATTATAATAATACCATTGCTTTCCCCAAAGCATTCCAGCATAAGCCTGTCTTTGAATTTTCCTTAATTCTGGATTCTCAATACCTTTTTGTAATTCCTCATAAAAAGAATCCGCTTCCCTTTTTCTTAAATTAAATACCTCATCAAAATCATTAAACGGATTTTTTAAACTTCCTTTTGCAAACCGTAATCGATAGGTTTTTTTACCTTTTGGCGGAATGATCTCAGCATAAACCGCAGAGGCCTTCGTACCTATATGATTTGGATTAACAGCAAATTTATCTTTGTCAACAATATAATTATTGATCCCTTCTTTAGTAAAATGATAAAGATTATAGCCATTATGAAGTTTTTCATAATTGGATTCATTATCTGTAAAAACAAATTCTTTTGCATTTTCAACGTATAATTTATAACGCCCAAGATGTTTATGATCAATATCAATAAAAGAATTCCCGACACCTGTTAAAATTGGTTTATAGGCAAAATTTTCATAACCCCAACACCATGTGTTTCGAAACCAAATGGTGGGCAATACAGTAATTGGAGCCGCTACCTTGTTTTTATTTTCAACAGTTACCTGGATTAATATATCATTTTCATCTGCTTTGGCATATTCCATCGATATATAAAAATATTCATCTCGATCAAATATACCAGTGTCTAATAGTTCATATTCAGGTTCTAAATGATTTCTTTTTTTTGACTCCTCGATTAATTTTTTATAGGGAAAAGCATTTTGAGGGTACTTATAAGACATCCGCATATAAGAATGAGTGGGGGTTGAATCTTCATAATGGTATAATTCCTTGACATCCTCCCCATGATTTGATTCTGCCCCAGTTAGCCCAAATAATCGCTCTTTTAAAATTTCATCTTTATGATTCCAAAAAGCAAAGGCAAAACAAATGAATTGTTTATTGTCTGAAATACCACCGATTCCTTCCTCTCCCCAACGATAAGCTTTGTATCTCGCCATTTCATGCGTGGTGGAACCCCAGGCATATCCATCTGAGGAATAGTCCTCGCGAACTGTCCCCCATTGTCTTTCAGACAGGTAAGGCCCCCATTTTTTCCAACCGCGGTTATCTGCTCTTAAACTTAGGCGTTTTCTTTCCGGACAATCTTTGCTCATAATGCTTGATGAAGAATAAGAGAACAATTTACGAATTAATTTTTTAATTTCGAAGGGAGGAAACAGGGAAATGAGGGAGTAACTATGCTGAAACGGATTAATATCATTGCATGAAAAAAATTAATTTTAAAATTCCAATTTCTGAAAATAAAATAGAAGCCAATCATAAAATCATCAGCATTGGATCTTGTTTTGCGCAATCCATGGGGGAAAGATTAGAAAAAAATGGTTTTTTAATCTTAAATCAACCATTTGGTACTATTTTCCACCCTTTATCCATTCAAAAATTATTTTCAGATTCGGCGATTTTGGAAAAAGATTTAATGCAAAGGGATCAGCTTTGGGTACATCCAGATTTTCATTCTGTTTTTAAAAATGAATCCAAAGAAAAGGTTATTAATGATATACTGGGAAAAAGGAAAATTGTCAATGAATTTATCCAAGATGCCAATTGGCTAATTTTAACTTTTGGAACCAGCTTCCGATATTTTGATAAAACCTTGAATCAGTATATTGCCAATTGCCATAAACAACCTCCAAAAAGATTTGATAAAGTTTTTATTTCTTTGGAGGAAATGGAAATTGAATTAGGTTCTTTTTTTGAAGAATTAAAGGCAAAAAATAGGCAATTACGAATTTTAATAACCATTTCCCCGGTTCGCCACACCAAAGATGGTATTATGGAAAATATGGCTTCCAAATCCAATTTAAGGATATTATCTGAGCGATTAAAACAGACTTTTTCTTATGTAGATTATTTCCCGGCTTACGAAATCATGATGGATGAACTAAGAGATTATGGTTTTTATAAACCCGATTTAATCCACCCAAATGAGGAGGCAGAAGATTATATCTGGGAAAAATTTCAAGAAACGTATTTTTAATTGTAAATTTGTGGAAAAACAACCATTCTATGGGTGAATTATCCGTCAATAAAGAAATTATCATTGGAGCATTAAGTACCGTTCAAGAGCCCGATCTAAAAAAAGATTTGGTCACCCTAAACATGATTAAAGAGGTTGAACTAGGTATAGGGGAGGTGAGCTTTACTGTTATGCTAACAACCCCGGCCTGTCCGCTGAAAGAAAAAATCCGAAAGGATTGTGAGGATGCCATTCATAATTTAGTTCATCCTGATTTAAAGGTAACCATTAAAATGGATGCGGAGGTTACGGGCCTTAAGCAAGCAGGAGATTTAATTCCTGGAGTAAAAAATATCATTGCAGTAGCTTCTGGAAAGGGAGGAGTAGGAAAGTCGACAGTTTCAGCGAATTTAGCCATGGCACTAAAAAAATCTGGTGCAAAAGTCGGAATTTTAGATGCAGATATTTCTGGGCCATCCATACCAACCATGTTTGGAGCAGAAGAAATGCAACCTTTGGTAGAGGTCATTGATGGAAAAAACAAAATTCAACCTATTTTTCAATACGGAATTAAAATGATTTCTATGGGCTTTTTGGCCCCTATGGATAGTCCGGTGCCTTGGAGAGGTCCTATGATGACACAGGCCTTGCGTCAGTTTTTTGGAGATGCCAATTGGGGAGATTTGGATTATTTAATCGTTGATTTACCTCCTGGTACCTCAGATATTCATTTATCCTTGGTTCAATTAGTCAAAATTACCGGGGCAGTGATTGTCACGACCCCTCAAAAAGTGGCTTTAGCAGATGCACAAAAAGGTCTCCAATTCTTCAATCAAGCTGGCATAAATGTACCCGTTTTGGGTGTCATTGAAAATATGGCTTATTTTACTCCAGAAGAATTCCCAGAAAATAGATATTATTTATTTGGGAAAGATGGGGGGAAAGAGCTTGCTAAAAAATTTGATATCAAGTTTTTAGGAGAAGTTCCTCTGGTACAGTCTATTAGAGAAGCAGGCGATGAAGGAAAGCCGATTTCATCCGAAGAGGGGGTTATTTCCAATTCTTTTTCTGATATTGCTTCCAATTTAGCACAAAATATTGCAATTTTAAATGCAAAAAATAATTAAAACGATGGAAAACCATCCTCTATTTTATAAAATTCAAGATGCATTGGATAAAATTCGTCCTTATTTGGAAGCCGATGGAGGGAATGTGGAAATTGTTAAAATAACCCCAGATAATGATTTATATGTGAATTTTATAGGAGCTTGTAAAACATGTAATATGTCGGCCATGACCTTCAAAGCTGGAATTGAGGAAACCATCCGAAAGGAAGTTCCTGAGGTAAATAGCATCATAGAATTATCAGAACCAATCAATTCTTAATGAAAATTGGTATATTATTTGGTGGCCCTGCAAAGGAGAGGGAAATCAGTTTCGCCGGAGGAAAAACTGTATATCAACATTTAAATCGTGATTTATTTGAACCAGTTGTAGTATTTGTAGATTCTTCTGGTCAATTCATCTTAGTTAACCCGGAAATCTTTGCACAAAAAGAAATCCGTGATTTTTATCCACCAAAAGAGGCTCATTCTTCTGAATTTAGAATTTATGATGATTCTTTAGGTGATATCAGTCTACAAGAAAAAACAGATATGGCCAATTCGGTCGGTCATAAAATTAAGCCACAAGAATTCTCTCTGTATTTTGAATTTGCTTTCATAGCCATGCATGGGCCATGTTGTGAAGATGGATCGATTCAAGGTTTATTAGAGTGGTATGGTATTCCCTATTCCGGCCCCGGTTTACTAGGTTCTGCCATTGGAATTGATAAAGGAAAACAAAATAATTGGCTAAAGAAGTCTGTTGAAATGAATAAGAAATACCTGATTCTTTCAAGAGCTGAGGTAAACCCCGAAAATCTTTTCAGTATTTTTGAGAATTGCAAAAATGAATTAGGATTACCCTTGGTCATTAAATCCCCTCACCAAGGCTCTTCCATTGGCTTATCCATATTGAAAGAGGATTCCTTAGAGGCATTTTCATCGGCCATAAAACAATGCTTTTTTATCCAAGAAATTAAAAAAAATGAGTGGGTTAATAAATCTAAAACTGAAAAAATTCGATTCATTCAATCCATTGTCAATTTAGATGAGGGTATTGGAATGCCGGTGGTAATGAATCAAGAAATTGTTTATCATCCCAATCAATTATGGGAGAAGATAGAAGAATATTTTAGTTCGAAGGATGCGGACCTAATTCTTGAAAGTGTTCACTCAGAGGATGCTGTTTTATTAGAAGAATTTGTAAGAGGAAAAGAATTTTCCTGTGGGGTTTTTCAAGAGCCTGATGGACAAAAATCCGTCGCCCTACCTCCTACCGGAATTTTCCCTGCAGCTGAAAAAGATCAGGTATTTGATTTCAAAGCGAAATACCAATCAACAGAAACCCGAAAAGAAATCCCGATACGTACCAGCCTGGAGAATCTACATAACATTCAATCGAAAGTTTCAAAAGCATTTGATGATTTAGGCATGGGAGTTTGTGCTCGAATTGATGGATTCTTAAAGGAGGACGGAACCATTTGGCTTCATGATCCCAATACCATACCTGGTATGTCTCCCGCTTCTTTAATTTTTAAGCAATCGGCGGAAATTGGTTTAAATATTACAGATACCATCACCTATTTTATTCGCCAATCTCTTCGTGAAAGATTGAAAAATGGCAAAAACTATGTGATTTTTGAATCTCTTTTAAAGAATTTAGATGAAAAAATTCAAATAAATTTATACGCCCGAAAAAATGCTGAAATTAAGGTATTTTATCTAGACGCTAATAGCCAAAACAAAGAAGAAGATTTTGAAGAGATTTTAAATGAAATTCAAAAAATTAAAGTTGAATCTAAATTTGATTTTCAGGTAAAATTAATTAACCACCCTGTTCAAAAAGAAATTATTTTAGATAGTTCCCATCTTATAAAATCAAATTGGAAGGAGTTGGACGAATTAATTCAAGAAGGGGTTCATCCTTTGATTCAAGAAAATAGAATAAGAGCAAAAAAAATAACCCAATTTTATACCAATTCTCATGAAATCAATTGACAGAAAATATCCTATTGGAACCTACCAAGCCCCTAAGGAAATTAATCAAGAAATTTTAAATCGATGGATTGATGAAATAGAAGCATTTCCTTATGAATTAGAAAAATTTGTCAAAGGAATGACAGAAGAACAATTGAGAACTCCATATAGGGAAGGGAGTTGGACAGGCCGCCAAGTTATTCAACATTTGTTCGATTCTCATATGCATTGTTATATTCGTTTTAAGGCGGCCCTAACTGAAGGTGAAAACCCAGAAATTAAGGATTATGATGAAAATGGCTATGCCAATTTATTTGATGGAAGGTCTGGAAATATTCAATGGTCCTTGGATGGCTTGAAAGCCTTGCATGGAAGATGGGCAGAAATGATCAGAAGCTTTAGTCCACAAGATTGGAAAAAATCCTATTTTCATCCTACCAGACAAAAAACCTATGTACTAGATAATACCTTGGGTATATATGTGCACCATTCAAAACATCATTTAGCGCATTTAAAATTAATCACCGGCGAGCTATAATTATTTATTCCATGGCGCTGTAGTATTCATTCCCATATGAATACCGAGGGCTATCATCAAAATAGTAAATATAATTAAAACCCAACGGAAGATTTTTTGATTGCGGTTCATCTTAATTAAAT
The DNA here is from genome assembly GCA_964645295.1 of uncultured Cytophagales bacterium. Taxonomy (GTDB): domain Bacteria; phylum Bacteroidota; class Bacteroidia; order Cytophagales; family Spirosomataceae; genus CAZVFE01. The sequence goes on from CAZXZK010000001.1 coordinate 105,759, forward strand.
TTTGGAGTATAATGGTAAACAATTTCTGCAGAGAAAAAGTTTATTTCCTCCCATTTATCGAGATTTTCCCAACGAAGATGCACAATATCTCCTGTTTCCATTCCGATTGATTGATTAGAAAAATGGCTAGCCATCCGAGAGATCGTAGGGTTATGGCCAACCAAATAAATGGTTTTCATGGCTGACTTCTCCATAAATTTCAGATAGTTTTCCATAGGAGCCTCATATAATTCGAGATGAAAATCCATTTTTGCGGCTAATTCAGGCAGGGAATCCGTTATTATAGTAGCTGTCTCTCTAGTTCTCTGGGCAGAGGAAACGATCCAATGCCCAGGGATATGATGACTATATTTCATTACTTGGGCTGATTTTAACGATTCTGTCTTCCCTCTTTCAGACAGTTTTCGTTCAAAATCTGGTTCAATATGAGGCCCTGCATGGGCATGACGAATTAAAATAAGTTCTAACATTTATTCAAAATCTTTTTCAGATAATATAGGGAATTCTCCTGATTGGTGGCGCTTGCTCATGGCAATATAATGCGGGGCAGAATGCGAAAGCCAATTTAATTCTTCCTTTTTTAATTCTCTAATAATTTTAGCAGGCATCCCTAATACCATCGAATTATCTGGCACTTCCATTCCTTCTTTTACCAAGGCGTTTGCTCCTATCAAACAATTTTTACCAATTTTTGCACCATTTAAAATAGTAGAGCCCATTCCAATCATGGTTCCATCACCGATGATGGCCCCGTGGACAATCGCGGAATGACCAACCGTAACATTTTTCCCCAAAATTGTTGGAAAACTTGGATCCGCATGAACCACAGCATTATCTTGAATATTAGTACCTTCCCCCAGGGTTAAGGTTTCGGTATCTCCTCTAAGAACAGCGCCATACCAAATAGAAACATTGTTACCTAATTTTACCTTTCCCATTACGGAAGCATTTGGAGCAATAAAAACTGACATAATTAATTTTTTTTCAATAATTTAAGAATTTCTTCCAAATATTCGATTTGAATTTCCTAAAAATCAATAACCTTATGATGATGTTGAATTAAAATTTGATCAATTTTTTCATTTATTAATCTAATTTCCAATTTTGAACTTAGATTTACCTTATAATCTTGTTCATTACGAAACCTATCCTTTGATTCTTGGCGGTTTTGACTCATCATAATTATTGGGGCCTGAATGGCAGCTAAACAAGAAAGAAATAAATTCAATAAGATAAATGGAAAGGGATCAAATGGCTTTGTAGCCAATAACCATAGATTTAATACAATCCATATAACGATGAAGGTAAAAAAAGAAAGAATGAAAGTCCAAGACCCTCCAAAATTGGCAATTTTATCAGCCAATTTCTCTCCAAAAGTCAAATTTTCAAAGTAATTTTCGCCTAAATCAGCTACAACCAATTCCCTGTTTTTAAAAGAATCTAAAACTTCTTTATCTTGAATACTTAGATTTTGTCTTTGTTTTTCAATAAAATTGGTTAAATATTTTCTACGATAATTATTCAATTCGTTTATTGAAATATAGGAATTCTCATCAAAGCCGGATTGATCTTTCTTGATTAATTCAAAGATTTCTGGACGAATGTCTGAACCTAAAATGGAATTTGTTTTTTTTATTAATAATAGTTTTTTCGGAAATTTAAGAAATTGAATTACAAATTAAGGCTAAATGAATAATTTTTTTAGATGGAAACCAACGGATAATCTTCTTTCATTAGGAGCAGGAGCAGCGTGGTGGGAGGTGAAAATCCTATTTGAAAACCCTGCCGAAAAAATTTATTTGATAGACGAAAACCCAGTCGTATTGAATGAAAATGATGTAAAAGAGGGAATAAATTATTTTAAAAAATATTATTTAAATCCTTTTATCACCCAAATAAATATCATTCAAGAAAAGGTTGAAAATTTTGATGATTCCATTTTGAAAGAAATTAATTGGATTCTTTGTTTTAATTCTTGGCATGAATTTGAAAATCCAGAAATGATCTTAAAAAAATTATCCAATAGAATAAAATTGGGCACTTATTTTCTTTTAGAAGAAAATTTATCGGTAGAAAAAAGGGAATTCCACAAAGAATGTGGTTTCCCATTATATTTCGAGAAAGGGAGCAAGACAAAGAAGCTCCTTATTTATTATTCCGAAAAAACTTTTAGCATTGGCATCAAGAAAGAAACCCTTTATCATAGGAATAACCGGAGGTAGTGCTTCTGGCAAAACCTTATTTTTAAAAGAATTATTCGAACGATTTAAAGAGGGTGAAATATCCTTAGTTTCACAGGATAATTATTATAAACCGATTGAAGAACAAACAAAGGATGTTAATGGAATAGAAAATTTTGACTTGCCTACAGCCATCAATCATACAAAATTTTCAAAGGATATTCAAAAATTAATTCAGGGTGAAAGATTGGAATTAAAGGAATACACTTTCAATAAAAAAGATGTCATTCCGAAAGATATTATTATTGAACCAACAAAAATAATCGTTGTAGAAGGGATTTTTGTTTTCCATTTTCCAGAGGTTTCGAATTTAATTGATTTAAAAATTTTCATTGATGCGACGGATGAAATAAAATTAAATCGAAGAATCCAACGAGACGCTGTCGAAAGAGGTTATGATATTAACGATGTCTTATACCGATGGGAAAATCACGTAACTCCTACTTACAATGAATTTATTCGTCCACATAAAATGCATTCTGATTTAATCGTCATGAATAATCAGCATTTCAGAAAAGGTTTGGATGTTTTGGTGGCCTATTTAAAGGATTATTTATGATCTAAATCAAGATTATAATGTAAACCCACGTTTTCAGTTTGAGCCATGGCCTGTTTGATAATTAAATAAGCCACATTAATCATATTTCTTAATTCACATAAAGGTACCGTAATTTTAGATTGCTTATACAGTTCTTCATACTCTAGATAAATCAATTCCAATCGATTAAGAGCTCTTTTCAAACGTCTGTTGGAGCGCACAATTCCGACATAATTACTCATGATAGATTCCAATTCGTGGGCAATTTCTGTAACTAAAATTAATTCATCAGGAAGTTTTGTTCCCTCGTCATTCCAATCAGGCACTCCCTCTTGAAAATGGGCGATTTCATAATCTTTTTTTGATTGCTCAAAAGCACGGTGAGCAAATACAACGGCTTCCAAAAGAGAATTTGAGGCCAAACGGTTGGCACCATGTAGGCCGGTACAGGCACATTCTCCCACTGCATACAGGTTTTCAATATTGGTCCTAGCCCATTGATCCACCACGATTCCTCCGCATAAATAGTGTTGTGCAGGAACAACCGGAATATATTCTTTTGAGATATCGATGTTTAAATGGTTCAAACAATGATGATAGATCATAGGAAACAATTGTAGCATTTCTTCTTTGGGCAAGGAAGTAATATCTAAATAAACAAAGTCAGAACCTTGTTTTTTCATTTCAGTATCAATGGCCCTAGCCACAATGTCTCTTGGGGCGAGGGATTGTCTGGCATCGTAGTTTTGCATAAAACTATTCCCCTTTAAATCTTTTAAAACTCCCCCATGTCCCCGCACCGCTTCGGATATTAAAAAGGAGGGTTTCTTTCCTGGATTATATAAAGAGGTAGGATGAAATTGGATAAATTCCATGTCTTTTACCAAGGCTTTCGCTCGATAGGCCATGGCTATTCCATCTCCCGTGGCAATGGTAGGATTGGTGGTAGATTGATACACTTGTCCTATTCCACCAGTTGCTAAAAGGGTGATTTTCGAAAGAATGGTTTCGATTTTATTTTCATGAATATTTAAAACGTAAATACCAAAACATTTTTTTCCGGCAGTATCTTTGGTGATTTTTTCTCCTAAATGATGCTGTGTAATTAAATCCAGGGCGAAATAATGTTTCAAAATTTGAATCGAGGAAAAGGATTTGATTTTCTTCAATAAAGTTCTTTCGATTTCGTTTCCGGTTGAATCCTTAGAATGTAAGATTCGTTTATCTGAATGCCCCCCTTCTTTAACCAAATCAAAAGTCCCATCCTCTTTTCGATCAAAATTGGTTCCATACTCAATCAGTTCTCTGAGTCTATCTGGGCCTTCTTTTACGACAATTTCAACGATCTCTTTCTCCGATTTTTGTCCACCCGCTACCATGGTATCTTGAATATGTTTTTCAAAGGAATCTTGACTTTCCCAAACAGCGGCTATACCGCCTTGAGCATATTTGGTATTAGTTTCATCCGGACGAGTTTTTGTTATTAAACCAATGGAAACTTGTTGGTTTAAAGATTGAAAATGTTCAGCCAATTTTATCGTATAAGATAAACCTGCAATACCAGAGCCTACTACCAGAAAATCGTATTTTTTTTGCACCATAATTAACTACAAAAATAGGATAAATGACTGATTATTAAGAATTATCGAAAAAAATTTATAGTTTTGCTCCTCAAAATTGAGTTAAAACAAATTTTTACAAAAAAAGTTAATGGAAAATCAAAACAAAAATTCAAAAGTTGGTTTAATCGTATTAGCCTTATTTTCAGCTGTATTAGCTGTATTATATTTCAGGTCCTATCAAGCCAACAATGAAAAAGAATTAGAATTACAAAACACGGTTGCCGAATTAAGTACAACAACCATAAAATTAGATTCTATTTCTGCTCAATTGGATGCTAAAATTGTAGAAATTGAGTCATTAGGTGGTGAAGTTACAGATTTAATAGCGGTAAAAGAGCAATTAATGAAAGACAAGCGTTCTTTAATGGCCGGAAATTTAAGCATGAAAAATAAAATTGCTGAATATGAAGAATTATTAAATTCGAAGGATGCAATGATTGCTGAATTGAAAAAAGAAAATGGTATTCTTACGGAGAATAATCAAGAATTAACAGAGAAAAATGCGAATTTAAATTCAGAAAATACTGATTTAAAAACCAGTAATTCAACATTAACCACGAATTTAGAGCAAACAAAATCTCAAAACGAAGAATTATCTAAAACTGTTGCTATAGGAGCCGCACTTAAGGCGGTCAATTTACAAGTTTCTTCTATTAATTCAAGGGGAAAAGTAGATGGGAAGTCTCCATTTAGATCTAAGAGAATATCTAAAATTCAAATTAGTTTTAATTTAGCCTCGAATCCGATTACGAAATTAGAGAATAAGACCATTTATTTAAGAATTTCTGATGCTGCTGGGGCGGTACTTTCCGACAAAGCGGCTGGTTCTGGAAACTTTAAATTAGACGGAAAAGAAACTGTTTATACGGCTGTTCAAACTGCAAAATATGCAAGAAACGAGCCAGTGGTAACCATTAGTTATAACAGAGGTAATGCTGAATATAATGCAGGTATTTATACGGTAGATTTATATTCAGAAGGATTTAAAATTGGAACAGGTTCTTTTGAAGTAAAATAATCATGAAAGACTTCATTCAGCTGGAGCAAACTTTTGGTGCGCATAATTACCATCCGTTACCAGTTGTTTTGGCAAGAGGTGAAGGGGTTTTTGTTTGGGATGTTCATGACAAACAATACTTGGATTTTCTTTCTGCTTATGGGGCGGTAAACCAAGGTCATGTACATCCCAAAATTTTAAATAGCCTAATCAGGCAAGCAAATAATTTAACCCTAAGTTCTCGGGCTTTTTACAATAATCAATTAGGTTTATTGGAAGAAATGCTTTGTCAAAAATTTGGATTTGAGAAGGCTTTATTAATGAATACGGGTGTAGAGGCTGGTGAATCTGCCATAAAACTAGCACGTAAGTGGGCTTACGAAATCAAAGGAATAGAATCGAATAAGGCGGAGATTATTTTCGCCAAAAATAATTTTTGGGGAAGAACTATTTCAGCTGTTTCTTCTTCTACGGATCCTGAGTCTTATACCAATTTTGGTCCTTTTACGCCTGGGTTTCAACTGGTCAATTATAATGATTTAGAAGCCTTGGAAAAAGCTTTGCAAAATAAGCATGTTGCTGCCTTTATGGTAGAGCCTATCCAAGGAGAAGCAGGAATCATCTTACCAGACAAGGGTTATCTAAAAGGGGTTAGGGCATTATGTGATCAATACCGAGTATTATTTATTGCAGATGAAATTCAATCCGGATTAGGAAGAACTGGAAAATGGATGGCTTGTGAACATGATTCAGTCAAACCAGATATTGTATTATTGGGCAAGGCCTTATCGGGAGGTTTCCTCCCAGTTTCTGCCGTTTTAAGTTCTAATGAAGTAATGGATAGGTTTCGTCCGGGTCAGCATGGTTCTACGTATGGTGGAAATCCTTTGGCAGCAGCTGTAGCCATGACGGCCCTTCAAGTATTAGAGGAGGAAAACATGCTGGAAAATGCTGAAAAAATGGGAGAAATCCTTTTATCAGGATTAAGGGAAATTCAAGCCAGGCATTCTATTATTCGAGAAGTTAGAGGAATTGGATTATTTTGTGCCCTTGAATTAGATACACCAGAAGATAGTTCCTTGGCTTGGGATTTATGTTTGAAATGGATGGAAAAAGGATTATTGGCAAAACCGACCCATGGGAATAAAATAAGGCTTGCACCACCACTTGTTATTCAAAAACAAGAAATAGAACAAGCCCTATCGATTATAGACTCAAACCTTTCTTAGCGATTCATCGAAGCCAAGAATTCTTCGTTTGATTTGGTACCATTCATTTGCTGCAATAAGAACTCCATTGCTTCAACAGAGGTCATATCAGACATATGTTTTCTTAAAATCCAAACTCGTTGTAGAACCGCAGGATCCATCAATAAATCTTCCTTACGAGTACCAGAAGGAACAACATCAATAGCAGGATAAACTCGCTTATTAGAAAGTTTTCTATCCAATTGAAGTTCCATATTACCTGTCCCTTTAAATTCCTCAAAGATTACTTCGTCCATCTTGGAACCTGTTTCAATTAAAGCTGTGGCAATAATAGTCAAGGAACCTCCATTTTCAACATTTCTAGCGGCCCCGAAAAAACGCTTTGGCTTGTGAAGGGCGTTGGCATCCACCCCTCCGGATAAAATCTTTCCAGACGAAGGAACTACGGTATTATAAGCCCTGGCCAAACGAGTAATAGAATCTAGTAAAATCACGACGTCATGCCCAGACTCTACCATTCTTTTGGCTTTCTCTAGAACCATACTGGAGACTTTTACATGTCTTTCAGCTTGCTCATCAAAGGTGGAAGAGATTACTTCAGCATTGACAGACCGCTGCATATCAGTCACTTCCTCCGGACGCTCATCAATTAATAAAATAATCAAATACACTTCCGGATGATTTTCTGAAATGGCATTGGCAATATCTTTCAATAAGACTGTTTTTCCTGTCTTAGGCTGGGCAACAATCATTCCTCTTTGTCCTTTTCCAATAGGTGCAAACAAATCCAACACCCTGGTTGAATAATTTGATGGCTTAGTAAAAAGATTTAATTTCTCTTCAGGGAATAATGGTGTAAGATATTCAAAATTAATTCTATCACGTATTTCATCGGTTGTTTTACCGTTGACAGAGTCTACCTTTAATAAAGCAAAATATTTTTCACCTTCTTTAGGCGGACGAATCGTACCTTTGATGGTATCCCCTGTTTTTAGTCCAAACATTTTAATTTGGGCTGGGGAAACATAAATATCATCTGGAGAGGCAAGGTAATTATAATCTGGGGAACGCATAAAGCCATATCCTCCTTCTTGCATAATTTCCAAGACTCCCTGGTTTTCAATTAAACCGTCTAATTCTTTGATTACGGAATTATAATTATTCTTTCTCTCCTTCGCACTAATTTCTTTAGTATGAGCGGGCTTTTCCTCTTTTTCTGAATCAGATTCCTCATTTTCATCATTTGTAATGAAAGAGGTATCAATTAAATCTTCTTCCGTGGAGTTCGGATCATAATCTATTGGTGTATCATCAATAGGAGTAGGAATAGAATCTTCCATGATTGAGGAATCAAAGCTCAATTCTTCAGCAGAATTTTCTTCAATTTTTCTTTTAATTCTTGCTCTTTTTGGCTTAGCTGGAGCATCTAAGTTCTCCTCAACCTTTTTTGCTTTTGCTGGTTTTTTTTCCATTAAATTAAATGATAATATAAATTTCTTATTGGCTTAGGCCATTGTGTGGAATACTTAAAATCGGGAAATTATTTGAAAATTTGTGTATAATTAATAATATTCAGAGTATGCCGAGAGGAATACAGTGCAAGTTTAACTTCATTTTCTGAAATTATCAAGTTTTCTTAATTATTTTTCAAGTATTCAGCAGGAAATATACTTTTACGATAGCATTTTCGTAATTTTGTTTGTGATGAATCAATCCATTAATCAAGATTTAGAGAAAGAATTAGCCAGCCGAAGAAAACTCGGACTCTTAAGAAAATTAGAAGTTCATACAAGGGGTATTGATTTTACCTCGAATGATTATTTAGGGCTTTTAGATTCCCCCCATTATCAGGAAATCATTCAATCGGAAACAAGTAATTTTGCCCCTGGTTCGAGTGGTTCTCGATTATTATCAGGGAATTTAGTCATCCATGAATTATTTGAAAAAGAAGCGGCAAAATTTCATCAATCAGAAGCAGGATTGGCCTTCAATTCTGGTTATGATGCGAATTTAGGCCTCATTCAGGGTCTTTGTCGGGAAGGAGACGTGCTCTTTTCAGATGAATTAAATCATGCCTCTATCATTGATGGGATTCGATTATCAAAAGCGGAAAAATGCTTATTTAAACATCATGATTTGGATGATCTAGAAAAAAAGATCCAAGGATTTGATGCTAAAAAAAGGAAATGGATTTTAGTAGAAGCCGTTTATTCTATGGATGGAGATATTTGTCCTTTAGAAGATTTGGTTAAAATTGCCAAAAAATACCAAGCGAATATCCTTTTAGACGAGGCTCATTCGGGTGGGGTTTATGGCCCGAAAGGAGAGGGTTTAGCCGTTGAATTAGGACTGCACAAAGAAATTTTTGCTAGAGTTATGACCTTTGGAAAAGCTTGGGGAAATCATGGTGCCATCGTTTTAGGTTCAACCATTCTAAAAGAATATTTGGTTAATTTTTCGAGATCTTTCATCTATTCTACCTCCCCTTCCCCAAAAACCATGAAAACCTTATTGAATACCTTAAAATTACTCCCTGAACTTGAAAGGGAAAGAGCTAATTTAAAGGAAAATATCCAATATTTCAGGGGAAAAATAAATCCATCTTTCTGGATTAACTCTACTTCTTCGATTCAATCAATTCTTGTTCCGGGAAATGAGGAGGTTCGAAAAAAAGCATCAAAGGCCCAAGAATCTGGCTTTATTGTCAAACCAATTGTTTATCCAACAGTTTCAAAAGGGAAAGAAAGAATTCGAATATGCCTGAAGGCAAATCATCCAAAAGAGGCTATTCATAATTTAATAAAAATCTTAGAAAATGAATCATAAAGGAATTATCGTTGTTGGAATTGGAACAGAAATTGGGAAAACGATTGCCTCGGCAATTTTGGTAAAAGCCTTAAAAACCAATTATTGGAAACCTGTACAATCTGGGAATTTGGAAGATTCAGATTCTTTAGCCATCAAGCTTTTGGTGGGAGCAATGCCTGGAGAGATTTTTCCGAATACCTATAATTTCAAAAATCCACTTTCTCCACACACGGCAGCGGAATTAGAAAATAGGAAGATCGAATTGTCTCGATTCAAATTACCTCATTCCAACAAAACAACCATCGTGGAATTGGCGGGTGGATTAATGGTTCCGCTGAACGATCGAGAAACTAACCTAGATTTGATTAAACAGTTAAATTTACCCGTAGTCTTAGTTTCAAAAAATTATTTAGGAAGTATCAATCATACCATCCTAACCTTCGAACTATTGAAACGGGAGCAAATACCCTGTTTGGGTATTATTCTTAATGGTGAACCAAACCCTTCGGGAGAGAAATTTATTTTAAATTATTCTGGATTACCGGTCATTTTAAGAATTAATCAAGAAAAGGAATTAAGCCAAGAAATCATTCATAATTATGCAGGAAAAGTCAACCAAGAATTATTCAGTTAGAGATAAGAAAGTTATTTGGCATCCTTTCACACAACACCAAATCGACCCTTATTCCATAGCCATCGTCAAAGGAAGAGGGGTTGAATTAATTGATGAAGAGGGGAAAACCTATATTGATGCTATTTCCTCTTGGTGGGTCAATTTGCATGGCCATTCAAACCCTTATCTCAATAAAAAAATTGCTGAACAGGCTGCAGATTTAGAGCATGTAATTTTTGCGGGATTTACCCATCCCCCTGCCGTGGAGCTAGCAGAACGGATTTTAGAACATACCCAAAACCATTACCAAAAGGTATTTTATTCAGATAATGGAAGTACTGCCATTGAAGTGGCTATTAAATTAGCCTTACAATATTTTTTTAACCAGGGCATTCATCACAAGAAAAAAATCTTAGCATTTGAGCATGCTTATCATGGAGATACTTTTGGTGCCATGAGTTTAGGCACTCCTTCTAGTTTCAATGCTCCATTTCAAGATTTTTTATTTGAAGTAGAATTTTTACCAGACCCTTCAAAGGAAGAAAAATGTCTGAGTAAAATGGAAGAAATTTTGAAGGGAAAGGATGATTATGCCGCGTTGATTTATGAGCCACTCGTACAAGGAGCAGGAGGAATGAACATGTATACAGCAGAGGCCTTAGAAAAATACTTAAAAATTGCCCATCAATACGGTTTAATATGCATTGCAGATGAAATCATGACGGGCTTCGGAAGGTTGGGGAAATTCTTTGCTTCGGATTATGTGAGAGAGAAACCTGATATTCTTTGTTTATCGAAAGGACTTACCGGTGGAGTCATGGCCATGGGTCTTACCCTATGTCAAGATAATATTTATAATTCTTTTTTATCCGATGATCGAAGAAAAACCTTTTTTCATTCTCATTCGTTTTCTGGAAATCCACTGACATGCGCGGCTGCTTTGGCAAGTCTAGATTTATTGGAGAAATCTGAAACTTGGGAAAATATCGAAAGAATCAAACAATTTTATGAAAAACAAGTTTTAAATCTTGAGTTCTATAAAAATATTTCAAATGTTCGAATAATGGGTACTATTATTGCATTTGAAATAAAGAATGAATTAGACTCCAATTATTTAAACCCGATTAGGGATAAAGCTTATAATTTTTGTCTCTCAAAAGGTCTTTTAATTCGTCCATTAGGAAATACCATTTATGTACTTCCGCCATATATAATCACAGACGAAGAATTGGAAAAAGTCTTTTCAATCCTCTATGAGATGATTGAGAATTTTATGCAAAATTAATTTTTAATTTCACTCAAGGATTAGTATTTTAGGAACTTCAAATTTTAATCATTTAAAACAACATATTATGTCTCAAACCATTACTGAACCGTTATTAGTTGAAGACTCAAATCGATTTGTATTATTTCCTATTGAACACGATGATATTTGGCAATTTTATAAAAAATCGGAAGCTTCTTTCTGGACTGCCGAGGAAATTGATTTACAGCAAGATTTAAGTGATTGGAAAAAATTAAATGATGGAGAGCGTCATTTCATTTCGCATGTATTGGCTTTTTTTGCTGCCTCCGATGGAATCGTAAACGAAAATTTAGCAGTAAACTTTTTAAGTGAAGTACAATATGCTGAAGCGAAATGTTTTTATGGTTTCCAAATCATGATGGAAAATATCCATTCTGAAACATATTCTTTATTAATTGATACTTATATTGGAGATGCAAAAGAAAAAAATCATTTATTAAATGCGATTGAAACAATTGATTGTGTTAAGAAAAAGGCTGATTGGGCTCTGAAATGGATTGAAAGTGATAATTTCACAGAGAGATTAATTGCTTTTGCCGCGGTTGAAGGTATTTTCTTTTCTGGTTCTTTCTGTTCAATTTTCTGGTTAAAGAAAAGGGGCTTAATGCCAGGTCTTTCATTCTCTAATGAATTAATTTCAAGAGATGAAGGTCTGCATTGCGACTTTGCTTGTCTATTATATAATAACCACATCAAAAATAAAATTTCTGAAGAAAGAATTAAGGATATTATTTTAAATGCAGTGGAGATTGAAAAAGAATTTGTGACGGATGCTTTACCGGTTTCTTTAATTGGAATGAATGCAGAATTAATGTGCCAATATATTGAATTTGTTGCAGATCGATTACTAGACGCTTTAGGATGCAAAAAGCATTATGGTGCGAAAAATCCATTTGACTTTATGGAGTTAATATCCCTACAAGGAAAAACCAATTTCTTTGAGAAGCGTGTTGCTGAATATCAGAAATCAGGTGTTACCTCTGATAGAGAATCTATGGGATTCTCCATGGACGAAGACTTTTAAGGGAACAGCGGTAGCCGCTCTTCACACCGTGGCTGCCGCTATTCACTCTTTAGGTGCTTTGGTAGATTGCCAAGATACCATTCGCCATTTCCCATTTTCATTTACCCAAATATCTGTAAATCTTAAACGATTAGGTGGTAATTCTTTTCCATCTTTTAAATCGATAAAACCTGCTACTCCATTAATAATACCAATATTTCCATAAATTCTGGCAACCATTTCCTCCACATTAATTTTATAGTAAATTGATTTTTTATTAACAATATTTGCAATATAAGTCATTTTATTATCTGTAGCGCCTGAACTATGATTATACACTAAATCGGCATGTAAAACATCATCTAGTTCTGCCCCATTGGCAGCAATCATGGATTTAAATCGTCCCATTTCTCTTTCAATCAGGGCTTCTTTGGTCAGGGCTTGTCCGAAACTGCCAATAGACAAACTTAAAAAAACAATCATTAAAATCTTTTTCATACAAATAGGTTTTTTTACATTATAAAGGATATTTTCTAAAGATTTTACTTATTTAGGATTAAATCTGAGGTCTTCTCAGCGATTGCCACAACCGTTGCATGGATATTTCCTGAAGTAAGGGTAGGCATAACAGAAGCATCCGCTATTCTTATACCATCCAAATCGCGTATTTTCATGGATCTTGGATCCACCACGTTGGGGGAATTATTACCCATGGTACATGTTCCTACCGGATGATAAACGCATTCCACATTCCTTTGAATATGTTCTTTTATTTCAGCATCATTATCCAATATTTTATCTGGCATATTTAATCTTTTGCGAACCTTTTCAAATGATTTTCCATTCAATAGTTCTTGGGCTTTTTTTACTCCTCTTATCAAGGTTTTCATGTCTTCATCCTGTTGGTCTGAAAAATATCTTGGATTAATCAGCGGAGCAACCAAGGGGTTAGAAGAGGTTAATCCTACATAGCCCCTACTTTTTGGTTTTAACAAAGTTGGGAGACAGGAATAACCATCCTTTATGGGCCTTCCTAAAAAATCATGCACATCATGGCCCCAAGCAGAAGAATATTGGAACTGGATATCTGGTTTATCAGTACCATTTTCTGAATCAAAAAAAGCACATCCTTCTAAGGGGGAAGCTCCTAAGGGTCCAGTTTTTTTAAACTGATAATCTAAAACGTTTTTAAATTGCATCACCATATTGTAAGATTGACCCTTTGTATTGGCCTCCGCGTTGGTATTCACAAACAAATGGTCTGAAAGGTTTCGTCCTACACCTTTTAAGTCATGAATAGAATCAATTTTAAATTGTTTTAAATAATCTTTATCTCCAATACCAGAAAGCATTAAAATTTGTGGACTTTGAAAAGCGCCCGCAGATAAAATCACCTCTCCTTTTGAAAAAATGATTTCTTCTTTTTTACTACCCTGCAAAAAACCCCTAATCCCTTGAACCTTATTATTTTTAAGCAATAAACCGCTACAATGAAACTGTGTTTTAATGGTTAAATTAGGTCTATTTAAAATAGGAAAAATAAAAGCTTTTGCCATTGAACACCGTTCACCCTTATCAATATTAAATTGAAATCTTCCTGAACCGACTTGTTTTTCTCCATTAAAATCTGGATTAAAGGGTATCCCTAAATCTTGGCAACCTTCTACAAAATAATCAGAAAAAGGGGAGGTATAATTAGGGGAGGAAATTATCATAGGGCCATCATGACCATGATAATCATTGGTAAAATTCTGATTATTCTCTGATTTTTTAAAATAGGGTAATATATCCTGATAAGACCAGCCTTCGCAACCATAAGATTCCCATTCGGAATAATCATATTGATTCCCTCGAATATAAGCCATACAATTAATTAAACTAGAACCTCCGATAGATTTTCCTCTTGGTTGATAAAGTTTTCTATTTAAAACATTTTCCTGGGGGGTGGTATAAAAATTCCAGTTTAAATAGCTTCGATTTAACAGAAAATAAGAGGCTGGCATAGAAATTCTGGGATCCTTATTACGGATACCTGCTTCTACCAATAATACTTGGATCTTTGGATTCTCAGACAAACGGTTTGCTAATACACAACCTGCCGACCCAGCACCAACAATGATATAATCAAAATCCATGATTGATATTTATATTAATTAAAATTGCATAATTTTGTTAAATAATTGCATACAAATATGGATTTTTTTCTCACCTATTTTGAATTAGGATTTCAACATATTATGGATTGGATGGCCTTAGACCACCTTTTGTTTATCCTAAGTTTTACCTGCATTTTTACTTTTTCTAAACTCCGGGAAGCGATACTATTGGCGACAGCCTTTACCATTGGGCATACAATTACCTTGGCATTGGCTACTTTAAAAATTATTGAGGCTAATATGGCTTGGGTAGAATTCATTATTCCTCTAACGATCTTTCTTTCAGCCATATTTAATTTCAGCTTTAACCCTAAAAAAAGATCAAAAAAAGAATTTAATGGATTTAAATATACCATTATTGGGCTTTTTGGATTAATTCATGGACTAGGCTTTTCGAATTATCTCCAAAGTTTATTAGGAAAAGAAAGCTCTTTATTTATCCCTTTACTTTCTTTCAATATCGGACTAGAAATGGCACAAATCTTGGTGATATTCCTTATTTTATTGGCTAATAGTCTGCTTATCAATACGGGAAAATTGAATCATAAATCCTTGGTATTAATCCTTTCAGGAATCATTCTTGGAATCGTTGTACCGATGTTGGTGGAAAGATTTCCTTTACCATAAAAAACCATTCACTTGAAAAACAATATTCGATCCGTAAGGTGAGGTTTTAAAAAAATTCTTCCCATAATTAAAATCATAAAAAACCTGTAAATTAAGGCCCTTTTTTGGCCCAATACCAAGCCCCAATAATAAAGGAGAAGAGTAGGAATTAGGAGAATTTGAATTAATATCCTTGAAACTTTCCACTTGGCCCACTAAAAAACATGGGCCAACAAGTTCCTTTAAAAAAGGAAGGTAATTTCTTACAAAGATTCTTCTTCCAAATAAATTTGAATTAGAGGAAATTCCACCAATTCTTATGGAATAATATTGATAGGTAAAGCCAAGACCCACTGTCAATTCCGGACCGATATCATACCCTACCATGGGTGATATCCCTAAACTAGTGGGATTTCCAAAACTTAGACCCGTAATCCCTCCGCCGATATGAAATTTCTCTCTAGGTCCTAATTCTTTAAATTCTTTTTTTCGATCGAGATTAATATCTGCTCCTTCTTCCTTAATGATAACCGTATCTTGTGCGTTTATGGAAAAATTCAAGGTTAAGGCAAAAAGACTAATAATAAACTTCTTCATCTTTAATTTTAAAATTAAACGAAATTAAACTGAGAATATTTGAACTTTATTCTTTTAAACAAAAATAATACGATAAATTTGTAAATTATAGCTAGAACCTAGAAATAAATGACTGAATCGTCGATAGAAACGCTAGATCCAAAAGAATATATTATTATAAAAGGGGCCCATGTTCACAATTTAAAACATTTGGACGTGGCCATCCCCAGAAATCAATTTATTGTGATTACGGGTTTATCTGGTTCAGGGAAATCTTCTTTGGCCTTTGATACGCTATTTGCGGAAGGACAAAGAATGTATGTAGAATCTTTGAATTCTTATGCCAGACAGTTTTTGGGTAGAATGGAAAAGCCGGCGGTGGATTATATCCGCGGAGTGGCTCCGGCCATTGCCATAGAGCAAAAAGTATCCACCAAAAACCCGCGCTCTACGGTAGGAACCACCACCGAAATCTACGATTATTTTAAATTACTTTTTGCTAGAATTGGAAAGACCTATTCTCCTGTTTCTGGGAAATTGGTTAAAAAAGATACTGTTTCTTCAATTGTTGATCAAATAATTACATTCAAAAATAAAAGGGTCATCATTCTTTCCCCATTTATCGTGGAAAAAGATCGGAGCATAGAGGAAGAATGTAAGGTATTAAGTCAGAAAGGCTTCACTCGATTACAATGTAAAGAGGAAATTATTCAGTTGGAGGAAATTTTAGAGGACCAAAAATTACAGGAAAAGGTTTCCAAAAATAGAACCCATACAGGAATTTTAATTGATCGATTAAAAATAGCGGATGAAGAAAAGGAAGAGACCTTATTTAGATTAAGTGATTCTGTCCAAACGGCTTTTTTTGAAGGTTTAGGGACTTGTTGGATTGACATAGAGGGGGAGAAAAGGAAGATTTTTTCTGATCGATTTGAAGAGGATGGAATGGAGTTTGAAGAACCAACTGTAAATTTATTTTCCTTTAATAATCCATACGGGGCTTGCAGAACCTGCGAGGGATTTGGAAAGGTCTTGGGGATTGACCGAGATTTGGTAATTCCCAATCATGAATTATCCATTTTTGAGGGAGCGATTGCCCCTTGGCGTTCTGAAAGAATGTCTGAATGGTTAAGTCCCCTACTGAAAAATGGAATATTATTTGATTTTCCAATTCATCGCCCTTATAAAGATCTTAATCAATCGCAAAAAGATTTATTATGGAAGGGAAATAAATATTTCTTTGGTCTAAATAAATTCTTTGAATATCTTGAATCTGAAACCTATAAAATTCAATATCGTGTTTTACTTTCCCGGTACCGTGGAAGAACAGTTTGTCCGGACTGTAAAGGTTCCCGATTAAGAAAAGATGCAGGGTATGTAAGAATTAAGGATAAATCTATCATAGACTTAGTCCTTGAGCCCATAGAGGAAGTAAGTCATTTTTTTAAAAATTTAGTGCTTAGTCCTCAAGATGAAAAAATTGCCAATAGA
>CAZXZK010000002.1:0-33555 GCA_964645295.1 uncultured Cytophagales bacterium
CCATCGCCGTCTGTATCTACTGGGTTATTTCCATCTTCTCCCTTTTCTACCGTATCTGGAATCCCATCATTATCCGAATCTAAATCGCGGTAATCTGGTAATCCATCGCCGTCTGTATCTACTGGGTTATTTCCATCTTCTCCCTTTTCTACCGTATCTGGAATCCCATCATTATCCGAATCTAAATCTCTAAAATCTGGTAGACCGTCTCCATCTGTATCTATTGGATTACGACAATCTACGGTTTCAATATTTTCTGGAATACCATCCCCATCCGAATCATTATCCCTCCAACCCGGATAGAAATCACCATCAATATCATCTCCTGTTTCTAAGAAATCCGGTAAACAATCATTATCTGAATCTGCATCTAAATAATCTGGAATGGAATCATTATCTGTATCTTCTTGGGTATAACCCTCTAATTCATCCAGCCAACCATTGTGATTAGTATCAATGAAAACCCCATTAATATCCACATATCCATCATAGTCTGAGTCTCTTGAATAATCTAGGTTATGAATATTTTCCCAGGCATCTTTAAAGAAATCATTGTCAGAATCGATATCTACATAATCTGGCATTCCATCATTGTCTGTATCAACCGGACCATTTACTCCTTTTTCCACTGAATCTGGGATTCCATCATTATCTGAATCTAAATCCTGATAATCAGCTATTCCATCTGAATCGGTATGAATATTTTTCTCAATTGAATCAAGGATTCCATCATTATCAGAGTCAATATCTAAATAATTAGGTATTCCATCCTCATCCGTATCGATAGGTAATCCAGATGCATTGGTTTCTAAATGGTTAGATATTCCATCGCCATCACAATCTCCCTCTCTAAAATACGTATTATAAGTAGTTGAATTCAAGGCAGGAATTACTCCTGATACTCCTCCGGTACAAAAATCTCTCGGCGCTGGATCAGATCCATTTGGATTTCCATCTCCATCACAATCTGCATTATTCCAAGCCACAGAGGTACTTAGTGAAATGCTAGCCTGCAGATAATCACAACCATCATTTGGATCAGTGCCATCTATCACTTCCTGAGCATCAGGAACCCCATCTCCATCCGTATCAACTAGCGTACCAATAGTAATTATTTTAGTTGCTGTACAACCTGCGTTGTCTGTATAGGTAATGGTTGTCGTCCCCGCACTTATTCCAGTTACTAAACCACTACTATTTACTGTGGCTACGGAAGGGTCAGATGAAACATAAGGATTAGAAGATGCCGCTGTTCCTGAACCCGTTAGCGTGATTGTCGATGAAACGACTACACTACTTGCTCCTGAAAGCGTCACCTGCCCATTGACTGTCACTATAGTTGAACTAGTTGTTGCGCTTGTACAAGCTCCGGAGGTGGAAACTGCTCTAAAATAAGTAGTAGATGTTAAATTTCCTGTACTATAACTGGCATTTGTTGCACCCGAAATATTACTCCAAGTTGAATTATCACTCGATATTTGCCACTGAATTAATCCTGTATTACCTGATAAACTTAAAATGGTATTCGTATTATAGCAAATAGTAGTTGTACCACTGATGGTTCCAGCTACGGAAGCTGGAATTACAGAACCTGAAACGGCAATGTTTTCATTTGAGGCACCTGTGGTTGAAAGAACAATATTTCCATTTGACGGACTTGTCGCTAAACTCTTCATTCTAGCATATATAGTAGTAGATGATACCGACCCAGAAGACTCTTGGAGAGTCAATGAACCACTGTAGGAATTTCCATCCAAACTAATTTCAAAACCTATTGGTGCAGTTAAAAGGATATCGGCACTTAGGTTTGACCCTGAAACAGTGAAGGTTTGATCACTAGAATTTGTATTGGTACAAGCTTGAAACTGACTCAAATTTGTTGTGCTTATGGTTAAACTAGGGCTTAAAGTAGCAGTCACAGTAATTAATTTACTGGCTGTACAACCTGCATTGTCTGTATAGGTAATGGTAGTCGTCCCCGCACTTATTCCTGTTACTAAACCACTACTATTTACTGTGGCTACGGAGGGGTCAGAAGAAACATAGGGATTAGAAGATGCAGCTGTTCCTGAACCGGTTAGGGTGATTGTTGATGAAACGACTACACTACTTGCTCCTGAAAGTGTCACTTGGGCATTGATTGTTCCCGATACGGCCACTGTTTTTGTAGCTGCATTGGTCGCTGAGATACTAATATCCCCAATAGATGGAGAACTTGTTCCAGCGGACATCCGTGCATATATTGTTGTTGAATTTACCGTACCAGAGCTCTCGGTTAAGGTCAGGCTAGAAGAATAGTTCGAACCATCCGAAGATACCTCATAGCCGGTGGGTGATGTAATGGTTATATCACTTACCAGATTGGATCCGGAAACGGTAAAAGTTTGAGCGGCAGAGGCAGTATTATAACAAGAACTAAATGGATTCATACTTGTCGCCGAAATAGTTGCACTTGGTATACTACCAAGATAATTATTAAGTGCGGTTGATACAGGATCTGATGATGTCCTTAAATTTCTAGTACTAGATGAATTATAATCAGCCAAATTTCCATAATCATTTCCTACTAAAACAAAAGCATAATTAGAGGTAGACTCATCAAAAAAACTATCAGTTTGTCTAAAATAGAAAGCCTCAACTGTACTACCATTTTTAAATAATCTGGAAATTATTCCATATATTATGTTTCCTGAAGAAGTGGTAATGTATCCATTTACGTTATTACCTGAAAATTGTGCAGCATCACCTGCATCTGTAAAAGTAAAAGGGCCATCACTGAAAGCACTTGCAATCGTTATTTGATTATCTTCTGTACCATAAACGTCAGAAGTGGATCTAAATATTTTTTGGAAAGTAATGGTAGCACCTTCAGAAATATTTACACCGAAAAATAAAAACGATAAAAATAGGAGGATTTTTTTGACTTGCATTAGATTAATTATATAAATATTTACAAAATTAAATAAAATATTTAATATGTTAATGTACAAATGTTATTAGATTTTTTTTAACCGATAAATTTTATGACGGTTGTCATTTAGGTCATTCTTTCGAAATAATGCTACTTTTACTCCTTCTCTAAAAGACAACATATGCTTTAAAGGTTGCGGCGGATTAAAGGTAGAATATTCACTATCAACATAGCTCTGGGGCGAAGGTTATATATCATATAACAGCACCGCCGCCGCAGAAAAGGAACTGCAAAAAATTTACTGGGTGGGGAGGGAAATCCAAAAGCCAAATCTGAAATTCCTACCTTAAAAGAAAAATCTCTCGAACTATGTGAGCGGCTCCCATCCGTTAGGATGAACAAAGATATCACCTAAAACAATTGGATTATATGAGGGATTTTATCTAGATTAGCAGCTGAGAAAAGTTCTCAACTAGTGGTAAATAATAGGTATTTGTTACATTTTTTGTAACACTTAAATTTTATTGAAACAAAAAACCCCCTAGAAATTAATCTAAGGGGGAAAACTTTAAAGGTTTTGTGGTAAAGGGCGGGCTCGAACCGCCGACACACGGATTTTCAGTCCGATGCTCTACCAACTGAGCTACTTCACCGTGATTGGGAAGGCAAAATTAGATAAAATTTTTAATATTTAAAATCTACTGATAGAATTAATTGATTTTTTTTTAGATATCAACCGTATTTATAAAGTCTGAAATTGTTTGAAATGGCATTGAAAGGTATTTTCTTACCCTTAAAAAACGTTTTATAGGTGGAACGATTTCTGGTTTGATATAATAACAGGGGTATTTTTTAAATTCTGAATGTCCATTTTGGGTCAGTAATTGGGCATAACCATCAAAAATAGAGGCGATATCGTATTTATCTGTAAATTCAAATCGGTTTTGATACTTGGATATCTGGGTTGGATTATCCGGCGAATAACCTGAAAAATGAAAAAATACTAAGGGCGTTTCATCATTTACAAAATATTGCCTATTTTTTTCGGTAAGCTTGCGCTCATGTAAATTCCAATAGGCCATATTTAAACCTATATTTCTTGAAATAAAAACATAATCTGGAAAATAATTTGGAATAAAATTCATCCATAATTGATCTACAAACATTCCATTTGCAAGATCAATATACCCTTGGGTAGACAATCTTTCCGCCCACCAATCTAAAACCTTATAAGTAATCTCTGAGCGTTTAGTCCCTAAAAATCCGAGGTTATAAATTCCTCCATTTAAATGATCTCTTTCTCTAGGACGATAATATTCTGCATCTTGGTACGGACTAAGAATATGGGGGGTTAGGAATAAATCCTTCTCTTTTAAACCTTCTTCAATAACGGATAATTCACCAAAAAATTGAA
Source organism: uncultured Cytophagales bacterium (assembly GCA_964645295.1). Classification (GTDB taxonomy): domain Bacteria; phylum Bacteroidota; class Bacteroidia; order Cytophagales; family Spirosomataceae; genus CAZVFE01. The sequence continues at coordinate 4,326 of CAZXZK010000002.1, forward strand.
TATCAGGATCAAAATAATGCAAGATTTCAATTTCAGGAAAATTTTCATAAATATACTTTAACAAATACGGTTTTACAGCGGTATTTAACTCGGTAATATTATATTGATTTACCAAGGAATTGAAATCAGGAATTCCAATTTGGTGAATTTCTAAAACTTTAAAATTTGCAAAAACAACCTCCTCCAAATTATGTTGGTCTAAGCGATCTACCAAACCTAAAAATATCGTATAATCTGAATGATATTTTTTTAAAGAATCAGCAAACGTTTTGGCTTGTGCCATGTAGTTTACTGAACAAATGGTTAAAACCGCTTTTTTCATCCCACAAAGGTAAAGAAATTCTTTATTTTAAAGAGGAATAAATGATATTTTCCAGCTTACCGAATAAATCATTATGAGATTTTGGGGTATGCTGAGACATCAATAATACAATTAAATTTTCTTTTGGATCTGCCCAATAGGTAGTTCCATAGTATCCTCCCCAGGAAAAGGATCCTTCACTTCGCATCCCTCTATTGGCTGATCTTGGTGAGGTTATTTCAAAACCTAAAGCAAAAGGATTCTCTCTAAGTTCGCCTGGTTGGGTTTGTGGACTTATCATTAATTCAGCTGTTTTTCTAGAAATTATTTGTTGACCATTGTATTTACCCCCGTTTAAGATCATTTGTAAAAAAATGGCATAATCATAGGCGGTAGATACCATGCCTGCTCCTCCACTAAAAAATGATTTTTTTAAGAGTGGATAGGCCGGATCGATTCCTCTAAAGGTGGAGGACCATACTATCATTTCACCATTTTCATTTTCAGTATAAACTGTTGGCATCCTTGCACCTTTTTCAGAAGGAAGATTAAAATAAGAATCTTTCATGCCCAAAGGTTTAAATATATGATTATGAAAATATGCTTCCAAAGATTCCCCAGAAATAACTTCGATTAAACACCCTAAAACATCTGTGTTTAAACCATAAGTAAATTTCTCTCCTGGGTTATGAATTAAAGGTAATTTACCCAATTCTTTTATTTTGTCGAGTAAGGTAAATTTAAAAATCCCAAGGCCAGAAGGGACATTCGCCTTTTGGTAGATGGCACGCATGATTGGGGAACCAATTCCAGCGTAATCAATTCCAGAGGAATGGGTCAATAAATCCCTAAAGGTAATTTCTCTACTTGCTGGTTTAGTGGTATAAGATGAGTCTGCTGAATTAAAAGTATCCACTAATTGGGGGTTTTTAAATTCTGGAATAAAATCACTTATTTTCTGATCCAATTGAAATTTACCTTGTTCAAATAATTGCATGGCGGCAAGGGAGGTTATGGCTTTGGTCTGGCTCATTATTCGAAAGATAGCATCTGCTTTCATGGGAGTCTTTTTTTCCCAATCAGCATAACCATGCCCTTGATAGTGCACCAATTGATTATCTTTAACAACTAGGGTGACAATCCCAGCTTCCCAATGATTTTCTATATATTCTTGGGTAGATTTATGGATTAATTCAAGATGTTTATAATCGATATCTTCTTTATCGGTAATAATTTTTCTTTCTAAGACTTGAGAGTAAAGTGCTGGATTGCAGAAAAATACAAAAGCAATTAAAAATAGTTTTTTCATAGTAAAATCAATTAAATAATCTTTGGTTTTAGCACATTTCTAAGAATGTGAACAATTTTAATAAAAATATTTTAATTTTTAGCCCAATCAATGTAGATTTGTGCTTACCTTAAAAGTATAAAAAATTACACTAAAAAAATAAAAAAATCATGAAAAGAAGAGATGCAGTATCAAGAATTGCCTTGATGTTGGGAGGAGCGATAACAGCCCCGACCATTCTTGCGATTCAAGGTTGTTCTACTGGCTCTGAAAAGAGTATGAAATCTATTACTTTGAATTTTTCTGAAACGCAAAGTAATATCATTTCCGCCATCGCAGAACATATTATCCCTAAAACTGAAACTCCTGGAGCAATAGATGCAGGAGTGCCAGCTTTCATAGAGATGATGATGAATGATTGTTATTTAATAGCAGACCAAAAAAGTTTCGAAAAAGGCCTTAAAAAAGTTGAGGCTGATGGTTTTCTATCCAAATCCAATGAAGAACAAATTGATTATTTGAAACAGTTAGAAATTGATACGAAGGTATTAATGGAAAAATTCAATTCTTCGAAAGAATTAGTGGGAGATAATGTTAGTAAAGATGTCTTAGAAGGAAATGCAGGTGTTCCTTTCTGGAGATTAATGAAAGAATTAACTTTATTTGGTTATTTCACTTCTGAAGAAGGAATCAATAATTCATTCGTATATGAACCAACCCCTGGAATTTTTGAAGCAACGAAATTAGAACCAGGACAAAAAGCCTATCAGTATTAATTTTAAAATCGAATAACTATGAGCAATATCAATACAAACAGCGCCAATCAATACGATGCCATCGTCATAGGATCTGGTATCTCAGGAGGATGGGCAGCAAAAGAATTAGCAGAAAAGGGTTTAAAAACCGTTGTCCTTGAAAGAGGAAGGGAAATAAAACATGTGGAAGGTTATGAAACTGCGTTTAAAAATCCATGGGATTTTCTTCATAGAGGAAGACCAACTACGATGGCAGCAGAAGAATATTGGGCTGGTATCAGAACAGGTTATACCGTTAATGAAGAGCATCGTTATTTATTCGAAAATGACAAAGAAAATCCTTATATAGAGAAAAAAGGTGGTTTTGATTGGATTAGAGCTTACCATACAGGGGGTAAATCTTTGTTGTGGGGGCGCCAATCTTATCGTTGGAATAAGGAAGATTTTGAAGCAAATGCAAAAGAAGGAATTGGCGTTGATTGGCCTATTCGATATGAGGATATCGCCCCCTGGTATTCTTACGTTGAAAAATTTGCTGGAATTTCTGGAATGAAAGAAGGTTTAGATGTTCTTCCAGATGGAGAATTTCTAGATCCTATGACTATGACAGCTCCTGAAAAACATTTTAGAAGCCAAATGAAGGATAAAATGGGTCGTCCGGTAACGATTGGTCGTGTGGCTCATTTAACCTCTCCAACTTCTACCCATACCGATCTAGGTAGAGGGAAATGTCAATTTAGAAATAAATGTATGAGGGGTTGTCCGTTTGGCGCCTATTTCTCCTCTTTGTCGGCTACTTTACCTTGTGCCATGGCGACGGGCAATTTAACGATGGTTCACAATGCAATTGTTGCTGAAATCATGTATGATCAGGATACCGAAAAAGCAACAGGTGTAAGAGTCATTGACCAAAATACGATGGAAACCATCGAGTATTTTGCAAAGATTATTTTTGTTAATGCGGGTGCCATTGGCTCTACTGCTATTTTAATGAATTCAAAATCAGATAGATTCCCAAATGGTATGGGTAATGATTCTGATCAATTGGGTAGAAATCTAATGGATCATCATTTAAATATTGGTGCAAGTGCCATGGTGGAAGATTTTGATGATGATTATTATCATGGCAACAGACCAAATGGTTTATACATTCCTCGTTTCAGAAACTGGGGTAAAGACAAGCGAGATTATTTAAGAGGGTTTGGATACCAAGGAGGAGCCAGTAGAGAAGGTTGGGGAAGAGGTAATGGAATGGATGGATTTGGTGCAGGATTAAAAGAAGAATTAACCAAGCCAGGGCCATGGAGAATCAGTTTCGGAGGATTTGGCGAGATTATTCCTGATCCGTCCAACAGGTTTACTCTTTCAGACCAAAAAGATAAATGGGGATTGCCTGTTCTTTCCTTTGAGTCAGAATATAAAGCTAATGAATTAGCCATGCGTAAAGATATGATGAATGATGCAGCGGAAATGTTAGAAGCAGCCGGTTTCAAAAATGTATCCACTTACGACAATAAAAATGCTCATATCGGATTAGGAATCCATGAGATGGGAACTGCTCGTATGGGTAGAGACCCCAAAACCTCTGTTTTAAATGGAAATAACCAGGTACACGGAGTTAAAAACGTATTTGTAACAGATGGGGCATGTATGACTTCTGCCTCTTGTGTGAATCCTTCACTGACTTATATGGCCTTAACCGCCCGAGCAGTCGATTATGCTGTCAGTGAATTAAAGAAACAGAATCTTTAAACCATGTCTTACCAAAAAAAAGGAGTCTAAAAGACTCCTTTTTTTTACACACTGCCCTTTTAATTCAAAATTAAATAAGCCACTATTGCATTATCACTCAAACTCGTACTTCGAATAACAAATCCATTCCCGGGATCTTTACTGGAAAGGTAGACCGTCCCGATTAAATTTGATTGCGGGCTAAACAATATAATGGAATTATTCGTAATTCGATTATTTGCAACCACTGCTTCTCCGTTTATTAAATTAACACTTCCTACTGCACTATTTGAACCCGTAATGATATTGTATTTTTCTGCAGTTACTGTACCTTTGACGTGCAATTTAGAACTGGGATTGTTTAATCCAATTCCAATTGAACCGTTTCCAATACTTGTTCCATTGTCTGAGAGCCCCGTACCATAAATAATATTCCCGATGGTCAATTGATTGGAATTTGTTGGACGATAAACATGCGCCTTTTTACCAATGATAATATTATTGATGCCTGTCGTTAAATTATAGCCTGCACTATCTCCTAATAAAATATTTCCATTAATGCCATTGGAGGCTATGGTTTCAAAACCAAGATTTGAATAATAAATCAGTTTCCCATCCAAATCTCTCATGGCAATCAAGCCTTTTGATTCTTGTATTCGAGCCAAATTTTCCTCTTTTAATTTGGGCAACATGATTCCAAGTGAATCACTCTTGACTTCAAAAATAGCATTATGATGAGCTGGTAATTCATCTGTTCCAATTTTTATTTGAGATATCCCAAAATGGGTACAAAAAAAGAAAACTACTAGCATTAAATAATATCTTTTCCACATACTTTTTAATTTTTCCCAAATTTTAATTGAATTTAGGTTTTTACCTAACAGCATACTGATAATTATGTAATTCTTCGTTTTTTTTTTATCTTAACATTCTATCAATTTTACTTATTTAAGAATGAAAAAATTAGTTTTAATTTCACTATTAATATTTTATCATTTTACTGGATTTTCTCAAACTATCAACTTATTTCCTCATCAAGCAAAAAATTGGGTTGATTCGGTTTTTAATTCAATGACCATAGATGAGAAAATTGGCCAATTATTATTACCAAGAGGAAATATATCACATGATTATGATTTAGAACGTCTAACAAAAATTGTGGAGCAATATCATGTAGGAGGGTTCGTCTTTTTCGCTGGAAACCCGATTGATCAGGCAAAGACAGTAAATCAATTACAAGCTCTTTCCAAGACTCCTTTGTTTATTGGTATGGACTTAGAATGGGGTTTAGACATGCGGTTAAAAAATACAGTCAAATACCCTTTTGAAATTTCCTTAGGAGGGATTGAAGGAAATAATGATTTATTGGAAAAAATGGGTCAGCAAATCGCCTTACAATGTAAGCGATTAGGTGTTCATATTTCCTATGGCCCAGTGGTAGATATCAATAATAATCCGAATAATCCAGTGATTAATTTTCGTTCATTTGGAGAGGATAAAATTAAAGTAACCGAAAAATCATTAGCTCTTATGAAGGGCCTTCAAAAAGAACATATTATTACTTCTGCCAAACATTTCCCTGGGCATGGTGATACCAATGTGGATTCGCACAAAGATATTCCTATTCTAAGCCATACCTATGCCCGCCTGGATTCTTTGGAATTATATCCTTATAAAGAATTAATCAAAAATGGATTAACAGGTGTTATGGTTGGTCATTTAGGAATTCCAGCAATAGATTCTACTCCCAATTTGGCCTCTACGCTTTCAAAACCAATCATCCATGGTATTCTAAGAGAAGACCTTGGGTTTAAAGGATTAGTTTTTACAGATGCCATGGACATGCAAGGCCTTACTAAATACTTCCCAGACGGAGAGGCAAATGTTAGGGCTTTATTAGCAGGGAATGATATACTTGAAACTTTTTGGGATGTTCCAACTGTTTTTTATGCCATTAAAAATGCGATAGAAAATGGCGAATTACCAATGGAATTGATAGACGAAAAAGTTAAAAGAATTTTAAATGCGAAGGCTTGGGTGGGTCTCCACCAATACCAACCGATAGAATTGACGAATTTAGTAGAGGATTTAAATCCGTATGAAGCTCAAATTTTAAAGCAGGAACTGGCAGAAAAATCGGTTGTCGTTTTAAAGAACCAAGATAGTATTTTGCCTCTTACGGATCTTTCACAATTCTCAATGGCCACATTGGCTATTGGTAATTCAAATTATGGAGAAGATTTTCCCAATGCTTTTCAAAAAAGTATTGAAAAATACCTAGAAATAGATCATTACTATTTAGATTTCAATTCAACAAATGATGAGATTATTCGAACCAAAGAAAAATTGGCTAATTACGATAAAATAATCCTTTCTATCAGCGGGAATTCGATTCGCCCGAGTAATAATTATGGCATTAAACATCGTGAGGTAGAATTATTCAATGAGATTGTGAATGAAAATAGTATTGTCGTTTTTTTTAATAATCCATTTACTCTCACAAAATATGAGAATATTCAAAAGGCAGAAGCCATTCTAACACCTCTTCAATCTAGTAAAGAACATATGAAAGCTGCTGCTGAAGTAATTTTTGGAAGTATCCCTGCAAATGCAAAATTACCGGTAAGTTTAGATGAAAATTTTAAATTAGGGCTTGGAGAAAAAATTTCAGCCATTGGGAGGTTACAATATGATGTTTTTCCTGAGAGAGTAGGTATCAATCATACTGAATTTGAAGCAAAAATAGATTCCATGGTTATAGCGGGAATCCATCAAAAAGCCATGCCCGGCGCAGTGGTATTTATTGCCAAAGACGGAAAAGTTATTTATCACAAGGCTTTTGGGAAACCCACTTATGAAGGGGAGGATTCTGTCTGCTTAACAGATTTATATGATTTGGCATCCATCACAAAAATCTCGACTTCTGTACCTGCTTTAATGCGATGGGAAGATGAAAAAAAATTCAATACCCGTTTTGAATGGAGCCAGGTATACCGAGAATTTGAAAATTCCAATAAGGCCAATTTACGATATATTGATATCCTTACCCATCAATCCAGACTCAAGTCATGGATTCCTTTTTGGAAAGATTATATTGATTCTGTAGAAATGATTTCCTTTTCAAGAAAATTTCAGAATGAATTGGAAGATGGAAAATTAAGTAGCACGATTTTGGGCAAGTTTATCAAACAAGATAAAGTTAAAGATGGAATCGCCGAGAATTTAAAAAAAAATCCATCATTCTTTGACGACTATGTTGATTTAAAAAATTCTGTCATTCTTTGGAAACCAAGAACCCTTTCTTATAAACTATCAGAAGATTTTCCGATCGAAATAGCACCGGATTTATATGTATATAAAACGATTAAATCGCGAATATTGGATTCTATAAAAACCTCTCGTTTATACCCAAAAAAAGCCTATGTTTATTCTGATTTGTCCTATTATATTCTTCCAGAGATATCAAAAAGATATTCGGGAAAAGATTGGTCTAGTTTTTTGAAAGAGACATTTTATCAACCCCTCGGAGCAAGTACCCTGACTTATAATCCGTTGGAAATTTACGAACCGAGAAGAATCATCCCAACAGAACGAGATTCACTATTTAGAAAAACATTGATTCATGGGAAGGTTCATGATGAAGGAGCAGCTTTATTGAATGGAATTTCAGGACATGCTGGTTTGTTTGGAAATGCCAATGATTTAGGAAAATTAATGCAAATGTATTTACAAGGGGGTTATTATGGTGGTGTTCGTTTTATTTCGTCTCCTACCATAAAAAAATGGACGAGTTATCCATTTAGCGAGGCTGAAAATCCACGAAGAGGGATTGGTTTTGATAAACCTAATAGAAAGGTCAAAGGACAATCTTCTTCTGATTCTGCTAGTCCTGAATCATTTGGGCATTCAGGATTTACAGGAACCTATACCTGGGTTGATCCAAAATATAAGACTGTTTTCGTATTTTTAGCAAATCGGGTTTATCCTACAAGAGAAAATTCAACTTTGTACAAAATGGATTTAAGAACCAATATAAATGAGGCAATTATTCAGGCAATAAAAAAAGGCATAGAATGAGAGTATTAATATCTGGGGGAACTGGATTAATTGGCCAATTATTAAAAAAGGAATTGGAAAGAAAAGGGCATGAGGTTAAAATATTATCTCGGTCCAAAGGAGATTATCGATGGGATATTGACTTAGGAGTCATTGACCAGCATTGTTTAGAAGGAATTGATGCCATAATCCATTTAGCTGGGGCAGGAATTGCTGATAAACCGTGGACTGCCTCTCGAAAAAAAGAATTATTCAATTCAAGAATAGTCAGTACTCAATTACTTTTTCATTTATTAAAAAAACAAAAAAATAGAGTAAAAACTTTTATATCTGCCTCTGCCATTGGCTATTATGGAGCAGATAGAGGAGAAAGTTTGCTAAATGAAAGTTCGGATATTGGAAAGGATTTTATTGGAGAATTAACTGCTCAATGGGAAAAAGAATCACAAGAAATTGAGGGTTTGGGGATTCGAACTGCGCAAATTCGAATTGGTTTAGTGCTAACAGAAACAGGTGGATATTTGGGAAGGGTTAGCCGAACCATTAAATGGGGTATAGGGAGCTGTTTAGGATCTGGAAAACAATGGCAATCTTGGATTCATTACCAGGATTTACTAAGATTATTTTTATTTTCTTTAGAAAATAACTTCGTTAGAGGGCCTATCAATGGGGTTGCTCCACAAGCCCTAAGGCAAGAGGACTTGTTTAAGGAATTAGCTAAACAATTTAATCGCCCCTTTTTTTTCCCAAATATCCCGGAATTTTTTATTAAAGGAATCTTGGGAGAACTTTCTCAAGTTGTTTTAGGATCTTTGAAGGTAAGTTCAAAAAAGCTGACTGATGAGTGGAATTTTAGTTTTAAATATGGCAATATAGAAAAAGCCCTTCAAAATATTTTAAAAAAATGAAAATAAGGAATATTTTAATTTATGCGGGTTCAAAAAAGGGGGGGAATCCTATTTATTCAGAACAAGTAAAAATGTTGGCTAGGGCACTCTATCCTCATGAATTTAGGATTATCTTTGGGGCGGGGTCTATTGGGTTAATGGGGGACTTGGCTGATGAATATCTGGCACTTGGGGGAGAAATAATTGGGGTAATTCCTCATTTTATGGAAAAGTGGGAGGTTCATCATGATGGATTAAAGGAATGTATATGGACCCACTCGATGCACGAAAGAAAAGATATTATGGCAACAAAAGCAGATGCCATCATTGCTCTTCCTGGAGGCATGGGAACCTTAGACGAATTATTTGAAATTTTAACATGGAAACAATTAAAATTACATAATTTACCCATTGCTATTTTCAATATTAATTATTTTTATAAAAATTTATTAGAACATATTGACGTTATGGAAAAAGAGGGTTTTATTAATCGATCAGATACTCAAATAATCATTGAGGAAAATCCTGAATTATTGGTAAAGAAACTGGTCAATTTCCCCTTGCGGATAAATGATAAATATAACCACAGCGAACTTATATAAATGAATAAATTAATCTATCTTCTTTTTCTTTTTATTTCTTTTGGGGGTATTTCGCAAGCATTTCCAGAAAATCTTGGAAGAGGGGTAAATTCTGAATACTTAGAATTAAATCCTGTGATTGCCCCGGATGGGAAAACCCTCTATTTCGGCAGAAAAAATCACCCCAACAATAATTTTGGAACGAATGGTTCACCTACCATAGCAGGATCCCAAGATATTTGGTATAGTATTAAAAAAGATAATGGGGAATGGGGCCAAGCCATTCGAATGAATAATACGCTTAATAGAGATCAATACAATACTATTTTATCGATTAGCCCAGATGGCCAAACCATTCTATTAAAAGGGTCTTATATTAATGGAAAATATGATTCTAGGGGGTTTTCAATTTCAAATAAAACAAAAAATGGATGGGAAATTCCTGAAAAAATTGATATTCCTTCGTATCAAAAAATGAGCAAAGGGCTAAATGAATATGCCTTTATGAGCAATGACGGTCAAAAAATTATTTTAGCTTTTTCGGAAAAAAAGAAAAGTGACCGAGATGATTTATATATTAGTTTTTTGGGAAAAAACGGGAAATGGTCTAAACCCCAAAATTTAGGAAATAAAATCAATACGGAATATTCTGAGACAACACCTTTCTTAGCAGCCGATGGAAGGACCTTGTATTTTTCTTCAGATAGAACCGGAGGAATTGGCAGCCAAGATATTTATATGGCAAGAAGATTGGGAAGGGATGATTGGACGAATTGGTCGGAACCTGTGAATTTAGGTAAACCCATTAATACTGAAAAATACGACGCTTATTTTAGTTTATCAGCGGAAGGGAATTATGCTTATTTCCTTTCAGAAGAAAATGCCTATGGAAAAAAAGATATATTCAAGATAAAATTCGGTACTGATCAGAACCTTTTAGATAGTCTAAATAAACTAGGAGTAAGCCAAGATATTGCCCAAAACCCCTTATTAAATGACTTGGTGAATCAAGGGATTTTAGATAGTTTATTAAGAAATGGATTATGGAATGAATTAAATGAACGTAACATTATAGACAATTTAAAGAACAGGAGAGCGATGGATTCGCTAATTAATGATGGTTTAATCGGAAAAATGTTGGCGAAAGGCCTATGGGATAATCTCAACGAGTTTGGAATTAGAAATTATAATTTTAATGATTCTCGTTTTCGTTCAGGTTTAAAAAATGGGACATTAAAGAATTTAATTGATAATGAATTCTTAAAAGATTTTGAAAAATATGGTAAAACAGGACTAGAATTAGAAGAAAAAGGACTATTAACTGGAGGAAATAAATTAGCTTCTTCGGAGTCCTCTGAACCGGTAGTTTTATTGTCTGGAAAAATAAATTTGGCTAATCAAAAAGATTTACCTGATGGCATTCGCATCACTTATGAAAATCTAAAAACAGGTGAGGTTTTGGGTTATGCCAAACCTGATCCTAGTTCTGGTATTTATAAGATAGTCTTACCATTTGGAGAAAAATATGGAATTACCGCATCTGCTAAAGGTTTTATCCCTAGCTCAATCAATCTTGATTTAAGCAATTTAGGTGGAAGATATTTAGAATTAAATGGAAGAGATATCCAGCTAAGTCCGATTGAAAAAGGAACAATTGCCAGAATCAATAATTTATTTTTTGAAGTAAATAAAGCGGAATTAAGTCCGGAGTCCACACCTGAATTAGACAGATTGGTTAAATTAATGTTGGAAAATAAGGATTTAAAAATAGAAATAAGTGGGCATACCGACAATACGGGTTCGAAGTCTTTTAATCAAACCTTATCAGAGGATCGAGCAAAGGCCGTTGGAAACTATTTAGTGAATCATCAGGTAGAGGCATCCAGAATCAAAACAATTGGATATGGATATGAAAAACCTCTTGCAAGCAATGATACAGAGGAAGGAAAAGCTCAAAACAGGCGGGTAGAAATTCTTATATTATAATTCTATGATTCAGCAAATCCTGCGTTTTCTTACTAAAATATCCTTTCGGGTTTATTGCGAAATATGGAAGATTAAAGGGCTCGAGATAGTGGATGAAAAAGGTCCTATAATAATCATGGCGAACCATCCTAATTCCTTTCTTGATGCTGTAATTATTGGGGCTTTTTATCGTAGAAAAATACATTTTATGGCCAGAGGAGATGTCTTTAAAAATTGGTTTATCAATAAACTATTAAGAAGTTTTGGGCTGATCCCGATTCATCGTATTCGAGAAGGGATTCAATATATGTCTAAAAACAGTGAAAGCTTTTCGGAGGCAGTCAATATATTGGAAAAGAATGGAATTGTTTTAATTTTTATTGAAGGAATCTGTTTGAATAAACATGAACTTCAACCTTTTAAAAAAGGAACGGTAAGAATTTTGGAACAATGCCAAGAGCGAGGTTTTTACCCCAGACTTCATCTGGCAGGTATTGCTTATCATGATTTTCGAGAAATCAGAAAAAAGGTCAATCTTCAATTAAAAAAAATTGCTTCGATAAAAATTGGGGAAATTAGTGAAAGGAAAAAATTTAATGAAATAGTTTATAAAGAACTTGAATCCTTGATTGAGGTTCCTGATTATCATCCAAAAACCCGAGGGCTTTATTGGTTAAGTCCGTATAAATGGTATTTTCTTATTTTTAATCCTATCATAAAAAAACGATTTTATAAAACCGTATTCTATGATTCGGTTTTATTTTTAATTGTCTTTTTTTTAGGAACCCTCTTTCATTTTTTCCTTTTATTTACCCTGTTTTTTCTATAAAAAATGCCCCAATAAGTGTCTAACTTTTTGGGGCAAGTTCATTATAACTAACTTAGGCAGATTATTTCAAATCAAAGCGATCTAAATTCATTACTTTATCCCAAGCATTCACGAAATCTTTAACAAATTTCTCCTCGGAATCAGACTGACCATAAATTTCAGCTACTGCTCTTAATTCTGAATTGGATCCAAAAACTAAGTCTACCCGAGAAGCGGTAAATTTAATTTGTCCGGACTTTCTATCCGTTCCTTCGTATAATTCATCCCCTTTTGAGATAGAAGACCATTTGATTCCTAAATCCAATAGGTTTTTAAAGAAGTCATTGGTCAATTGCCCTGGCCTATCTGTCATGATACCATGTTTCGAGCCATCAAAATTGGTATTTAGGGCTCTCATACCACCTACTAAAACAGTCATTTCCGGTGCCGTTAAGGTCAACAATTGTGCTTTGTCAATCAATAATTCTTCTGCTTTTGCTGCGAATCCTCCTGCAGAATAATTTCTAAAACCATCAGCAATTGGATTTAAATATTGGAAGGAAAGAGCGTCTGTTTGATCTTGGCTAGCGTCTGTTCTACCAGGGGTAAATGGAACCTCTATTGAATAACCCGCATCTTTTGCAGCTTTTTCAATTGCGGCACAACCACCTAAAACGATTAAGTCTGCGATGGAAACTTTTTTCCCGCCTGTTTGAATCGAATTAAATTCGGTTTGAATAGATTCTAAAGTAGATAAAACTTTCTCTAATTGTGCAGGATTATTTACTTTCCAATTTCTTTGAGGCTCTAAACGAATTCTAGCCCCATTTGCGCCCCCTCGTTTATCTGAATTTCTAAAGGTTGAAGCCGAAGCCCAAGCCGTAGACACTAATTCTGAAACTGTTAGACCGGATGCTAGAATATTCGCCTTTAATTCTTTGATATCGGTAGCATCAATCATCTTATAATTAGCAACAGGAATAGGATCTTGCCAAATTAATTCCTCGGATGGTACCTCTGGGCCTAGATATAAGGATTTGGGTCCCATATCTCTATGGGTTAATTTAAACCAAGCTCTTGCAAATGCATCTGCGAATACCTCTGGGTTTTCATAGAATCTACGAGAAACCTTCTCATAAGCTGGATCCATGCGAAGGGCCATGTCTGTAGTAAGCATAGTTGGAGAATGCTTTAAGGTACCATCTTCTGGATCTGGCACGGTATTATCTGCTACTCCTGCAGCTGGCTTCCATTGATAGGCTCCTGCTGGAGATTTTGTTAATTCCCATTCATACCCAAAAAGGTTTTCAAAGTAATTATTTGACCACTTAGTTGGTGTGGTAGTCCAAGCTCCTTCTAAACCTGAAGTGATGGTGTCATTTCCATGACCTTTCCCATAATTATTTTTCCAACCCATTGATTGCATTTCTATGCCGGCTGCTGCTGGTTCTCTTTCTACATATTTGGAAGGATCTGCAGCACCATGTGTTTTTCCAAAAGTATGACCCCCTGCAATCAAAGCTACCGTTTCTTCATCGTTCATTGCCATTCTACCAAATGTTTCACGGATATCTACCGCTGCTGCCACTGGGTCAGGCTTCCCATTAGGGCCTTCAGGATTTACATAAATTAAACCCATTTGTACGGCTCCTAAAGGATTTTCTAAATCTCTTTCTCCGGTATATCGCTTATCCCCTAACCATTCGGTTTCAGAGCCCCAATAGACATCCTCCTCAGGTTCCCAAACATCTGCTCTACCTCCACCAAAACCGAAGGTTTTAAAGCCCATGGATTCTAAAGCACAGTTTCCTGCTAAAATCATTAGATCAGCCCAAGATAATTTATTACCATATTTTTGCTTGATAGGCCATAGTAATAATCTTGCTTTATCTAAATTGGTATTATCTGGCCAAGAATTTAAAGGAGCAAAACGCTGCTGCCCAGCACCACCTCCACCACGACCATCGTGAACTCGATAGGTACCCGCACTATGCCATGCCATACGGATAAGGAAAGGGCCATAATGACCATAATCAGCCGGCCACCATTCCTGAGAGTCTGTCATCATTTTGTATAAATCTTCCTTAACTGCTTTTAAATCTAATTTTTTAAATTCTTCAGCATAATCAAAATCTGCATCCATTGGATTAGAAAGTTGAGAGTGCTGGCGAAGGATATTTACTTTTAAGGCATTTGGCCACCAATCGCGATTGGATGTACCTCCTCCCGCTGCTTGGTTTGTCATGGTACCATTGTGAAAAGGACATTTGGAGATATCTCCCATTCCGTTGTGTTCGTGTGAATTTTCCATAATTATTTTACTCAATTAACTATTTTTTAAATTTTTTATTTTGGATAGGTAAACATAAAACCAAAAATACCTTTAAGTTGTTTATAATTCAAATTAATATTACTTATATTAATATAAATTTTAATAATATGACATTACAGCAACTTGAATATGTGATAGCCTTGGATAAATACCGGCATTTTGTTACTGCTGCAGAGAAATTAGCTGTTACTCAGCCAACAATCACCCTTCAACTAAAAAAATTGGAAGACGAAATTGGAATTCAAATTTTTGACCGAAGCACGAGCCCTTTAAAACCCACCACTTCTGGTGAAATCATTATTTCCAAGGCTAAACAAATATTAAATGAGGTTCATCAATTAAAAGATATTCTAAATTCGGAAAAGGATTCTATTGAGGGAACCTTTAAAATTGGAATAATTCCTACCATAAGTCCTTATATCGTACCGAAATTCATTGGTTCGTTTATCCAGCAATATCCCCAAACGCATTTGGATATTTATGAGATGCAGTCTGATACTATCATTCAATCTTTAAAAAAAGGTGATATTGACATTGGAATATTGGTATCACCTTTAGACGAGACATTCATTAAAGAGATTCCTTTATACAATGAGCCATTTTTATATTATGGACGGGTGGAAGAATTAAGTGAAATGATAGCAATAGAATCAAAAGATATTGAAAAACGAGAGGGTTTATGGCTATTAAATTCTGGCCATTGTTTTAGAAATCAGGTATTAAATATTTGTGAAATAGATCAAAGCCACAAGAAGAATATTGCTTTTCAAAGTGGATCGATTGAAACATTGAAAAAAATGGTAGATAATTATGGTGGATTTACCCTGATTCCTGAGTTAGCAAAAGAACCGAAGGATCATGCTCAAACGATTCCTTTTGTGGAACCTCAACCCATTAGGGAAGTTTGTTTGGCCGTCCACAAAGGTTTTCCAAAAGAAGGTTTATTAGAAATATTGAAAAAAGAAATCCTAAGAATAGTACCGAAGGAGTTTAAGAAAAACCAACGAATCATTAAGATGCGATGGAGATAAAATAAAAAAGGAGACGTTTCTGTCTCCTTTTTATCTTCTGGTACCTGGGGCGGGAATCGAACCCGCACGAGCGTTTCGGCTCACAGGATTTTAAGTCCTGCGTGTCTACCAGTTCCACCACCCAGGCAACATGAACAAGAAAGCACCTCTTTCGGTGCTTACTTTGAGCGAAAGACGGGGTTCGAACCCGCGACCTCGACCTTGGCAAGGTAGCGCTCTACCAGCTGAGCTACTTTCGCTTTTAGTGGGGCAAATTTAAGATAGTTATTTATTATTTGCAAAATAAAAAGTAAAAAACCGTGAAATATTCCTTATTTTTAGAAATAATTTTGCCTATATGAGTCAATTTAAATTAGATACAATAGATTTAATGCTATTAGAAATTTTACAAAAAAATGCCAAAATCACCAATGCACAGCTTTCTAAAGAGGTTGGACTATCCCCAGCACCTACCTTAGAACGCGTGAAAAAATTAGAAGTTTTAGGTTATATTGAAAGTTATCATGCCAAAGTAAATAAAGAAAAAATTGGTCTAGGTGTAAGCACTTTTGTAACTGTTAACCTAATTGGGCATAAAAAACAGCTTACAGAATCGTTTGTTAAACAAATTCAAACCATCCCGGAAGTTGTAGAATGCCACCACGTGACAGGAAATGGAGATTTTCTTTTAAAAATAGTCGCTAAAGATATTGCTGAATACCAAAAACTCTTGCTTGAAAAAATAAATGAAATTGAAGAGGTAGCCTCCACATCTACCATGGTCATCCTTTCTACATTCAAAGATTGTGATGCCCTTCCGGTAGCAATTTAAAAAATTAAACTTTATTAACTTATTTGTTATCAGATACTTAGTATATTTGTATTAAGTCCAAAATGACAAATATGTCCGATTTCTATCAATTTATTAAAACCATTCGAAAATCGAAGGGTTGGAGCCAAGAAAAAATGGCAAAAAAATTAGATATCTCATTTTCCACCTATTCAAAAATTGAAAGAGGTATCATCTCACCAAACGTTGAAAGAATTAACCAAATTTTTATGGTATTTGGTTTCCCCAATTTAAATTATGGAATTTATGATACCATTTATGAATTATTAAAATATGATACAGAGGAGCTGAACAAGGAACCACAAGATCCTTTAAACATTTTTTGTTTTGTTACAAGAAAAGAATTTGAATATTTGAAATTGCAGGTCCAAGAATTAAAAGAAATCATCCAGAATTCGGGAACTATCCAATAAATTCCCCCTATCTTTGTGAAATGAAATTCACCCTTCATTCGAAAGATTCAAATTCTAAAGCAAGAACTGGTACTTTGGAAACAGACCATGGTCCAATTCAAACCCCTATTTTTATGCCAGTAGGCACAGCTGGTACAGTAAAAGGGGTTCATTTTTCAGAATTAAATGACCCCATTAAAGCCCAAATAATCCTAGGAAATACTTATCATCTTTATTTAAGACCTGGGTTGGATATCATTGAAAAAGCAGGTGGATTGCATCAATTTAATGGATGGAATAAACCTATCCTGACAGATTCTGGGGGTTATCAAGTTTATTCTCTTTCTAGTACTGGACGAAAAATTGTAGAGGAAGGGGTAAATTTTAAATCTCATATTGATGGTTCTAGCCATTTTTTTAGTCCTGAATCCGTAATGGATATTCAGAGAACCATTGGTGCCGACATTATGATGGCATTCGATGAATGTACCCCTTATCCTTGCGATTATGGCTATGCCAAAAAATCCATGGAGATGACCCACCGTTGGTTGGACCGCTGCATCAATCATTTCAATGCGACGAAACCAAAATATGGTTATAATCAGTTTTTATTTCCCATCGTACAAGGCAGTACTTATAAAGATTTAAGAAAATTCTCTGCTGAGACCATTGCCTCTAAAGAGGCTGTTGGAAATGCTATAGGGGGCCTTTCTGTTGGAGAGCCAGCAGAAGAGATGTATGAAATGGCCGACTTGGTTACGGATATTCTCCCCGCCGATAAACCTCGCTATTTAATGGGGGTTGGAACTCCGGAAAACATCTTGGAGGGTATTGCCAGAGGTATCGATATGTTTGACTGCGTCATGCCAACAAGAAACGCTAGAAACGGCATGATTTTTACTAGCCAAGGAATCATCAATATTAAAAATGAAAAATGGAAAGATGATTTTTCTTTGATTGATCCTTTATTTCAAGAAGATTTACATGGAAAGGTGACGAAAGCTTATCTAAGACATTTAATAAAATCTGAAGAACTATTAGGAGCCATGATTGCTTCTGTTTATAATTTACGCTTCTATTTATGGTTGGTAGGCCAAGCCCGGGAAAAAATCAATTCAGGTGAATTTACTCCTTGGAAAAATAAAATGGTGGTCGATTTAATGCATCGTTTATAAAATTTCAGATAATACTTTCCAAGATTTTAATTCCATCGAGTGATTTAAATTAACGGAATAATGGAATAATAATCCTTTGATTATTTCTAATCGAGAATTTCTAGAAATTTTTGTGTTTTTAAAATACGGTGCCTCCACCACCTTAAATAAATCATCTACCCACGTTTCTTCCAAACTACTGTATTTATTTTGCCTTAATTCATTGATAAAATCTTTTTTATTCCCGGCCTGAATTCCAATAAAAAAACTTAAGTCCCATAAAAATTTAAGATGAAAATCTTGGTAATTTTCCTCCACCATATCAAAGGCCATTAAACTATTTTCTAAATAATTAAATAAGTCGGGATTTTCCTCCGTTTCCTTTAATACTTTAATTAAAAATTCACCCAAAAAAAGCCCAATGGATGTTTTTATAATTTCGTAAGGTAAGGTTTTATAAAGGAAGTAGGGCCGCATCTCCTTGATACGTTGGATCCCTTTATTGGCCTGATGGTCCACTTCCATTTCCAATAAACTCAGGGGTTGAAAAAGGGCCATTTTATTTTTTGATTTTGCTGATCGAACCCCTTTTTCAATATAAGTCGTGATACCAGAAATCTCCGTATAAATGGTAACAATGATAGAGGTATCTCTGTATTTAATATTCGATAAAACGAGTCCTTTCGTTTTGATTTGCATTAATCTAAATCCTTCAAGTTATTGGTGATAGCTAATTCATCCGAGATCCGATTCAATATATCATCTATTTGATCTTCTGGCGAAAACTGGATCGGTTTTTTGAATTCAACATGTAAATTGACCCCCCGCTTTTTTAATAATAATCCCTTTTTATCAAAAGCTCTTCTAAAACCGTCAATTTTAACAGGAACTACAATCGGATTAACATTTTTTATTAAATGGGCTGTCCCTTTACGTAAGGGAGCAAAAGGTTTTGTAGTACCCTGAGGAAAACTGATTACCCATCCTTCTTTTAAAGCATTTTCAATATTATCAATGGCTTTGGTATCTACTTCTCTTTGAACATCCTCTCCGGAAGCTCTCCAGGTTCTATTGACTAATATTGCCCCAGCCTGTGCAAGTATTACGGGGAGTACTCCATCTTTTCTCATTGTTTCAAATGCAGCTACATAAAATAAATTGGAAGGTGGTGCCAATAAATAAATCGGATAATTAATCGTATTTCTAAACCCCCATTTCACAGAAAAAAAGATATGATATAAACAGACCACATCCATAAAATAGGTTTGATGATTGGGTAAGAATAGTATCCCTTTTTTTGGCAGGCCATCTAAATATTCCGTACCTGAAATAACGGTTTTATTATAAACTCGCAAACGAAAATACGTTAAAAAACCAAATAGAAACATGATCAATCGCTTGACTAAAACAAATTGACCCATGGCATCCCGCTGAAATAATTCCATGGTATCAAAAAATCGAAAAATTTGTCTCAGTTTATTAGCCATCGTTAGAATCCTCCTTTACTAATATTCTTAGGGGGTGCTTTGGTTTTAGTCGGTTGTTTGGTTGTTGTTTTACTTGGTTTAGGTTTTTCCTCTTTTTGTTTATAATAAGTATAAAACCTTTTCAAAAATACATCTTTTTCATCAGATCCCGCCTCCACCACACGAATTTCTCCTGCGTTTTTATTTTTATCTTCTTGAACCGCCGTTCTAATTTTTGCTAAAAATTCATAATCTGAGGAGTACACCCCCATTTCTCCATCAAAATAAGCAAAATAATACCATAGATTTTCAGAAAGCTCCCAGTATCCATAAAACTCCTCCTTATTAGGCCTTTTTATTATTTCTAAATAGCCGTTAATTAAATTATTTACATCAACCGGACCAACATTAACGAGTGCCATGGGTCCAACGCAATAAAATGCAGCCGTATTGGGCAACCATTCCAAATGAACTTTTGAAAAATTAATGGTTGTATTAAAACCTGGATCTACTTTATTCAAAGGATAATGGTTTTGATCCATCAGTTTCAAATTTTCCTCTGAAAGCGATTTCCCTTTTAATACCCATTTAACCCTATTTAAATACGCATCTCTTTCTTCTGGTTCATCAGCTGAGGTAGACAATATCCCTTCCTCCAAATTAAATTTGACAATTCTTTCTCCCATGGCTTTTAAGACTTCCTCCTGAAATGGAAATTGAAGACTAAGCCAAGTATCTACATGGGGCAAAAGCGAATCTGTCGACAGGTTAATTTTTCCAAAAGAACGCACCAATTCATTCCCTGTAAATAATTCTACAGGACCCTCCGTTTCAAATTGTTTACTAAGAATATCAAGCTTAACCTGATTATTTTCACCTTCCACTAAAATATTTTCTTTATTTTCTCGAATAACTCCTTTCGCATTAAATAAAATTGGGTCGTCTTCGGAAGCCATAGTTCCTAAAAAGGTTGAATAAAGCTTATTTTGAGAATTCACATAAATTCCGACGGTTACAGGTCTTCCGAATTCATCCGTTAAATTTTCGTCTACAGCTAAAACTGGTTCTGTACCCGGTTTTGGTTCAAAAGGAATCCAAGAGGATTTAAAGTTTGATAAGGGTAGGTTTGGTTTAATAAAGCCCATAAATTGTAAAAAAGGCTCATTCGATTTTAATAAAACCTCCCCTTTAAAATCTTGATATTGAGTAATTGGTAAACTCATTTTCTCTCCAAAATTTGCTTTGGCCTCCAAATAAGAACCATTTAAAACCGTTGCATCTCCAATGATATCGAATTGTGTAAACATAATTTTTACACTATCTCCGCTGGGTCTTGCTAATAAATAATTTCCGGCACCTTTAAATAAGGAAGGATTTGCCCTTGTTACTATTAGGTCAGATAAAAAATGTCGGTTATTTTCCGCATCTAATACTGCCCTTGCTTTATTAAATGGTATAAACTCGCCACCTTTTTTGATTCCAAACTTCCCTTCATTAGGAAAAATTAATGACGGACCTATACGCACTTTTTCAACTCCAACCAAATTTAATTCCTCTTTTTCAAAATCATATTTCCCTCCCTGAGCAAGAATATTTCCATACCCTTCTAAATAATTCGTTGTATCAATGATAGAAGAATCGATGGTTTTGTAGGTATAGGGCGAAAACAATAAGCCATTTTTAGATCGAAAATTAAATTCGCCTTTTTCCCAATCCCATTGACCTTGTTGAAATTCTCCTTTATATGAAATCAGTGGATACTCAATTAAGGTACTTCCTAATAAGGGTTTTTCTTCCAAATCCAATTTTTTGGTACCTACGATAGATTTTCCCGCCACTTCATTCAAAATAATATCTGGCTTTAAGGCAAACTTTCCTTCCCCTAAACGAATATTTCCTTTTTTAAATGACCAATCATTGCCTAGAAATAAAAAATCTTCTGAAATGATCCCATTTTCTTTAATCATTAATTCCCCCTTCCCAGAATATTGATCTTTCGTAAAATATAAATCTCCTAAATAGGTGAATTCATTCGAATAAAAATCCATGGTGGAAGCCAAAGGGTGAATAATCAAGGAATCTAAGTCTTTGGTCGCCCTAAATTGATGGTTAGGAATTTGAATTTCCGGATATATTTTCTTTTTATTCCAATAAGGTTCAACCCTACCATTTGCCCCTAGGCCTTTTAAAGAATCGGGGAAAATTTGAAGAGCACTTTCTTCCAATTGAAGACTTTTATAATTAAACAAACCTGCTGAATGCAATCCTGATTTGTCCATAATTACTGGAATATTAGGGGTTAAGCTTGCTCTTTCTTGATATAATTTTAATATATGATCGGTTCGATAAGAGAAACCAAAAGTTTGATCGGGCTGAACAAATAATTCTGTATCAAATTCATCCACTAAGCCCCCCGAGCTAAAATGCCCCAAAAAGGTTAAATCTTTGGTTAGCAGGCTGTCTACATAAATACTGGGTACCTTAAAATAAATTTCCTTTGGATATGCCCCATTTGCCCTCCATAATTGGTCGAAATAAGCCGTTACCCCCTTAGGTATAGAAAGTTTGGGATAGGCCTTAATCCCATTTTTTGCAGATTTATTATCCGGTGAAAGTAATTCTAATTTACCCGATTCATATTTTAATTCTCCTCCAATGGCTTTTTTTCCAAAAGACCCGTCTACCATCCTAGGAAAAAAGGTAATTGAATCAATTTTAGTAAGATCAATCGTATAATCAGAAAAATGGAATTTTAAATCATTTCCATAAAGCTGATAATTTCCAACCCGGGTTAATCCCTCATAGTCAAAATCTCGGCCATTGGTAAATACTACTCTATTGTCATTGGGTAGAATACTGGATTTCAATGAATCTGAAATATTGATTTTATCTACCCCTCGAACAACTAAATGATTAGAGTCATAATTCAAACTAATATTCGAACTATCCTCTCGAATAAGACTGGTAAAAGAGGGTACAATAAATTCATCATAATCCTTTTTTTCAAAAAATACTTCTGCATAATGTTTTCCAATTCGACTAAACGATATTAGGTCCCCCGGCTGTTCAATAATAAAATACCCTTGGTCCCTGAAGGCATAAAAAATACCTTTTAGGCTCTCGGCTTGTCGCTTGTTTTCACTAGCAATATCCACTAAATAGGCGGATTTTTTTTTATGCGTAACCAGATAATTATACAAAACCCTCAAAGGATCAAATGATAATTCTTTGGTGAGGGATGTAAGTCGTTCCGGTCGAAAATAATCATAAGACTCTACCCACGCAGGGATTTGGTCTTTTCCTAAAATTCGATAAAAATCAATTCTATTTTCTTTTGGATAAACCCTAGCAATTTCCGCAGAAATTTGTAATTGATGCTTGGTGTCTTGGTACAAAAAACGATCTACCTTAGATAATTTCTTACTTCTTAATTCTAAATAAGATTTTTCAGGATTAAAATCTGCTCGGATAGACGGGTGGCTTATCAAATCATTATTCCCCATTATGGCCTTGAAACTTGCCTCAGGTATGGTTACCTTGCCAGAATTACTTAACCATAATTCATTTATTCGCAATTGAATCTTTTTATCCTTGGATTCCAAATAACCTTCAAAATTTTCAGAAAATAAACCGATGACTGAATTCCGAATTGCAAAACGGCCATAGGCCTGAAAATCATTAAATTCGATAGGTTTAGTTAATTGAGCCGTTGCTGTAAAATTAACTAAAAAAGGCCCCCCCCGTTTATGCTCTTTAAAATTAATGCTTCCTGCCCCAGGTAGGTTTTCCAAATAAGTCCAAGAACCGTCGAACGAAGAGAATTTAGATTCTTTAGAATCAAAACTAAATTGATTCATTTTCCATAGATGCCCTGGAAGACCCATGTCAAAACCTTCAATCTCACCAAAAGAACCCATAAAATTCATCGTTTTAAGATCAATGTCTAAATCTGAAAAATAAAGAACCAAACTGTCTTTTTGATGAAAAATAGTGGCATTCGTTTCTTTAAATTTAAAATGCGGATACCATTCATTATCACTAGAATCGATCGTTATTTCAAATTTTCCTCCTACCTTAAAATAAATATTTCCAACTGGCTTTAGGGTTTGATTAAAACCAAATGATTCAATGTTAATTAAAAGATTTTCTGCAGAGGTTCTATCTTTTTTCTTTAAGTAATTTTCAAATAAACGGTTGAATTCTTTAAGGTTATCCGGATTTTTTTGAATGGTTAGGAAGGAATTAAAAAATAAAAAACCAAAATTTCTCGAATTAAAACCCTGATTGGCCATGTAATTAAACATAAATTGAAGGTAGGCTTTTTCTTCTTGAGTGGTGGTGGGTAAATTATAATAAATATCCCATTTCTCAGCTATTTCAAAGGCATTCGAATAAGATGATACTAATATCCAATTTTTAACCTCCTTTGAAAAGTTTTCCTCCGAGGAAAATAATTGGCTAAATCCCGAAAATGATATTCCGATGAATAAAACGAAAAGCCATGAAAATTTTATCTGCCTCATCAAATAAAATAAAGATTTTGCTTTCAAAAATAACGATTTAAGAATGGAAAATAGTATTATCTTTTAGTTTTTACCGATATTTGTAGAAACCCCTAAAAAATGAATATTCTTCTTCAATTTAAAAATATTAAAGCTTTTGTCTTCGATGTAGACGGTGTAATGACGAACGGACAAATCCATGTTTTGGAATCAGGAGAAGCCTATCGATCTTATTTTGTTCGAGATGGTTATGGAATTCAAACGGCAAGAGATTTGAATTACCATTTCTGCTGTATAACAGGGGGCGGACATAAAGGGACTTTAAAAAGATTGGAAATGCTTCGGTTTAACAAGGTGATTTCAGGATTGGGGACAAAAGACAAATTATCGGTATATTTAGAATGGCTAGAGGCAGAGGGCTTTGATGAATCTGAAGTTCTTTATATGGGAGATGATCTGGCCGATTTGAATATCCTAAAAAGAGAAAAATTATTAAGTACTTGTCCGGCAGACGCCGTTCCAGAAATTCAACATGTGGTAAAGTACATATCGCCATTTAAGGGAGGAGAGGGCGCGGTGCGAGATGTGATTGAAAAGGTATTAAAATTAAATAAGCAATGGGTCCAATAATTTTACCTGTAAAGGGAATATCGCCGACACTACCGGCCTCCACTTGGATTGCTCCAAATGCTACGATTATAGGGGATGTAAAAATGGGAGAGAATTGTTCTGTATGGTTTAATGCGGTGATTCGGGGGGATGTCAATTCGATTGAAATAGGCGAGGGATCGAACGTTCAGGATGGGGCGGTAATCCATTGTACTTATCAAAAAACGAAGACGATCATTGGCAAAAGGGTATCCATTGCCCATAATGCAATTGTGCATGGATGTACCATTGAAGATGATGTATTGGTAGGAATGGGTGCCATCATCATGGACAATGCGGTGATAGAGTCTGGGGCGATCCTTGCAGCTGGGGCGATTGTAACTGCAGGAACAAGGGTACCGAAAGGCAGCATTTTTGCTGGTAATCCTGCTAAATTTCTTAAGATGGCCGATGAAAAAAGCATCGAAATGGCTCGAACAATTGCCAAAAATTATCAAATATATTCGGGGTGGTTTAGTTAAAATAACTTTTACTATTTATCTTTTGGTGGACAAGGGTCATTTCCATAACTATCTCTAGATTGAATTTTCCCATCTTTTCCATAAATGAATATTTCGGATTTATAATTTTTTGCCATATTTCGTGCAATAGAAGTCGCCTCCGCTTTCCTTTCAGTTATAACAGTAAACTTTTTATTTCCTTCTCCTTTTACAGCCCAACCATTTCCTAATGGAATGACGTGTTGATTTTTCCTGGACATTTTATTATTATTTTAAAATTAGGGTTATTAATTTCTTTGCTGCATTGAATATTTTTTCATTTTTTCTTTTATCTCCAATATTCAGTATATATTCCCATTCAGGATTCCACTCAAGAATAATTTTCCATTCATCCAACAACTCTTTTTTTACTGTATTTTCTTGTCCAGAATAAATAAGGAGTTTATTTAAATCATGATTTTTAATATCATTTAGTTTCTCTATTGCGCAACCCAGATTATTCTTATAATTGGTAAATTCATTTTTAATTTCAGGAAATCCTTTTTCAAAATTAAAAATTTTACAAATTTTAGATTTTAATGCCATCTCAATAGAATATCCAACTAAATATAAAGATGAATCATGTTTACTCTCATTCATCAAAATTTCAGAATCAATTAATTTCGCTTCTGATAATTCAATTAATGTTTCTCTTAAAATCATTAATATATTATTGTTTAAATAAAAAAATTATTAATAATAGTAAGAAATTGAATTAAAAATGGTTAGAACTTCAATCGAAAATTAACTTATTTAAATTAATGAATCAAGTTCAAAAATATTTTTACCAAGAAATTTATTTATTCAAACCCTTCCACCAATTTTCGATCATTGGCAAGGCGTGGAACTTTATTTTGACCGCCGAGTTTGCCCTGTAATTTCATCAATTGAATAAAGGCATTCTTGGGTAAAGATTGAATTACTAGGGGCTTAAGAATAGATCCTACGATTAAATCTTTATAATAAATATTCTGCTCCACCATCTTATCTTCCAAATCCTTTTGGAATGCTTTCAAATCCTTCGGTTCCTGCTCAAACTCAATAAACCATTCATGATAGGGTAAGCCCTTTTTCGGATTCACCTGCGGCGCCACTGTAAACTCAGTTACCTTTACTTCCGGATTTCTTTCTAATGCATATAACATGGCTTTTTCTACTTCTTCCCCAATGACATGCTCGCCAAAGGCAGAAATAAAATGCTTGATTCTTCCCGTTACAAGGATGCGATAGGGTTCCTTCGATACAAACTTCACCGTATCTCCAATAGAATATGCAAATAATCCCGCATTCGTCGTGATGACCAAAGCATAATTCACCCCAATTTTTACATCATGCAAAGAAATTCTTGTGGGCTTTTCATGAAAATACTCATTTACCTCAATAAACTCGTAAAAAATCCCGGCATCTACCAAAAGCAATAATCCCTCTTCCCCAGAGGAATCTTGAAAGGCAAAGAATCCTTCAGAGGCAGGATAGGTTTCCACAATGTCTATTTCCCGTCCGATAGATTCCAATAATTTTGCTTTATATGGCTCAAAATTCACGCCACCTGTCACGAATAATTGAAAATTAGGGAATAATTCTCCTACTTTCTTTCCTGATTTTTGTTCAAGTGCATCAAAATACATTTGAACCCAAGGTGGAATTCCAGAAATTAATCCCATATCTTGGTGGATGGTTTCCGCCACTATTTTTCCCAATTTTTCCTCCCAATCCTCTAGGCAATTGGTTTCATAAGAGGGCAGTTGATTGGTTCTTAAATAAGCCGGAACATGGTGATTCACGATCCCAGATAAGCGTCCGAAGTGGATCCCATTTTTTTGATCCATTTCCGGTGAACCAGATAAAAAAATCAATTTTTTATCCAAAAAGGCCGAATTTTTTGAATAAAAGACATAATGCAAGAGGGCATCCCTCGCGCCAGCAATATGGTATGGCATGGATTCCTTTGAAATAGGAATATATTTTGCCCCAGAGGTTGTACCAGAAGTCTTTGCAAAATACAGGGGCTTTCCTGGCCAAAAAATATCTTCTACTCCTTTGAGGGTTTCTTCGATATATTCGCGATAATCCTCATAATCAAATACTGGAATGGTGTTTTTGAAGTCGAGGTAATTCTTTACTTTATGAAATTCATAAGACTTACCAATCACCGTATTTTCGGCTGATTTCAAGATGGAATGCATCCATTTATCTTGTAAATCCAAGGCATTTTTATGACTCGATCTGTACTTTTTTACAACAGATTTCGCAATAAATTGAGATAAGAAAGAACGGATGCCCATAACTTATAAGTCTTTTGTAATTTCGTTTAATTTACGGATTTTTTCTTCAAAATCTCCTTTAATTTTCTTCCGATAAGATTCTAAATTATCCAGACTTTCCTGAATCTGATCGGGAATAATATCATTTAAAAAAGCCTTTAGTCGCTTGGCAAGGGTAGGTGATTTCCCATTTGTGGAGATCCCAATTTTTAAATCCCCTTTCTTTACGATAGATCCTAAATAAAAATCACAAAGATCTGGGGTATCTGCCACATTGGTCAATAAATATCTTTCCGAACAAATTCGTTTTATTTCTTTGTGTAATTCAAGCTGGTCAGTAGCACAAATGACTAGGTGTTTATTATCTAAATCTTCTACCAGAAATTTGCGTTTGATGAGCTTAACATTAGAAAATTTTTGAATAAGTTCCTCTAATTCAGGCAAAAAATAGGGGGCCACTAGAGTTAAATTAACCTCAGGAGAATTATTTAAAATAGCCGAGGCCTTTTCTAAGCCTACATTTCCACCACCAACTATTAAAAGATTAAGTTGATTTAATTTAAAAAAAACAGGAAATAGTTGATTCCCTTTTTCCATTTTATTCTTGTTTACCAGCTAATTGTCCGCATGCTGCATCAATATCTTTTCCTCTGGATCTTCTTACATTTACAATCATGCCTTTTTTCTCTAAAAATTGAGAAAAGGCTAAAATGGCGTCTTCCTTAGCATTTAGGAAATTAGCTTGTTTTATCGGATTATATTCAATGATATTAATTTTACATGGAAAGGATTTAGCAAAATTCAATAGTTCTTTTGCATCCTCTAATCCATCATTAAATTTATTGAATACAATATATTCTAGGGTTATTTTATTGCCCGTTTCATGATAAAAATAGATTAATGCTTCCTTCAATACTTCCAAGGTATTGGATTCGTTGATTGGCATAATCGTATTTCTTTTGGTATCATTTGCAGCATGAAGAGAAAGAGCCAGATTAAATTTCACTTTATCATCGGCTAGTTTCTTAATCATTTTGGCAATGCCGGCGGTAGATACCGTAATTCTTTTGGGGGACATACCCAACCCATCGGGAGAAGTAATTCTCTCAATTGATTTAATCACATTCTGATAATTCAAAAGTGGTTCTCCCATCCCCATATAGACGATGTTGGTCAGGGGATGTTGGTAATTTTTTTCAGCTTGATCTCGTATTAAAACTACCTGATCAACAATTTCATGAGGTTCCAAATTGCGTTTACGATCCATATAACCGGTTGCACAAAAGCTACAGGTAAGGGAACAGCCAACTTGTGAAGAAACGCAGGCTGTCATTCGATCTTCTGTAGGAATTAAAACTCCTTCAATCAGATTTCCATCAGACAATACAAAACTGGATTTAATGGTTTTATCGGACGAGATCTGAACGGTATCTAGGCCAACTATTTCTAAGCTATAATCTTCCTCTAACCAAGCAATGGTGGTTTTAGGAATATTCCTCATTTCAGAAAAAGAGCGAACCGATTTCTTCCAAATCCATTCAAAAATTTGTTTAGCACGAAAAGTCGGCTCACCGTGTTCTTTCACAATGGCGGTTAATTCCTCTAAACTTAATTTTCTGATAGACTTCATCTTATGATTTCAATAATACCCCTACTTTTGCAGAAATGGCTTTTCCATCTGCCAAACCTGCTAATTGTTTGGTTGCTACGCCCATCACCTTACCCATATCAGCCGGAGAG
>CAZXZK010000002.1:33565-51187 GCA_964645295.1 uncultured Cytophagales bacterium
TAATTGATAATTCTATTTGTTCTTTATCCGCCAAATCTGCTCTGTTTTGCGATTGAAAAACTTCCAAAGAATCTTTTCTTTGCTTTGCCGCTTTGGTTAATAATTTCATTTCAACATCGGCCGTTAAATCTTTCCCAGAACCTGATGTTTCTTCTAAAAGAATTAAGGATTTTATTGCTCTAAGAGTTCTTAATCTATCCTGATTTTTTGCTCTCATAGCATCTTTTATTCCTTCTTCAATTTTCGCCTTTAAACTCATACTTTTATAATATTTAATAATTGATCGATAAATTCCCTGTTATTTGATAAGCGAGGGACCTTATGTTGGCCTCCAAGTTTACCTCTATTTTCCATCCATTGATAAAAAGTCCCTGCTGCTGCAAAATGGATATGAGGTTTTTTTAAAACCATATCATAAGAACGTTTAGCCTCATAGTCTGAGTTCAATTCTTTCAATTTTTGATCCATGAAATGGATGAAATCATCTAAATTGGACGGCATTGTTTCAAATTCTATTACCCATTCATGAAACCCTTGTTTACCGCCTTCCATATAAGAGGGTGCTGCCGTATAATCTTTTAACCGAGCATTCGTTTTTTTACAGGCAAAGGTAATAGCTGAATCGGCATTTTCAATAATTAATTCTTCCCCAAAAGCATTGATAAAATGTTTGGTTCGTCCTGAAATTTTTATTCTGAAAGGGTCTATGGAGGTAAATCGTACAGTATCTCCAATTTTATATCGCCAAAGCCCGGCATTCGTACTGATTACCATAGCATAATTAACCCCGCATTCCACCTCTTGAAGAGAAATTGCCTCTTGACTCTCATTGCCATATTCATCCATGGGAATAAATTCATAAAATATACCATAATCGAGCATCAGTAGCATTTCATCATTTTTTGATAAATCATCCTGAATAGCAAAGAAACCTTCGGATGCATTATATATTTCTAGATAAGAAACCGATGAACTTGGAAATATTTCTTTTTGAAATAATTCTCGATAGGGGCCAAAAGCTACTGCACCATGAATCATCATTTCAAAATTTGGCCAAACTTCCAAAATATTCTTGGCTTGGGTGATTTCCAATATTCGTTCAATTAAAACGATGGTCCAGGTTGGAACTCCTAAAATAGATGTGACATTTTGTTTGGAGGTCTCTTCGGCCATTTTTTGAATCTTCGTTTCCCAATCATTCATCAGGGCAACTTCCAATGAAGGAGTTCGGATTAATTGTGCCCAAATGGGAAGGTTCTTCATAATTACGGCTGATACATCTCCATACATGGAATGATTATTCAATGGGTTGGAATCAAGACTACCTCCAATAGATAATCCTTTTCCATCGAATAATGAATTATTGGGCCGATTATTTACCAGGAGGGTCAACATATCCTTTCCTCCCAACATATGGCATTCTGCCAAGGATTCTCTTGAAACGGGAATAAATTTTGAACGTGCATTGGTTGTTCCGGAAGATTTAGCGAAATACGTGATAGGACTAGCCCATAGAATATTTTGTTCTCCATTCAACATTCGTTGAATATAAGGAAAGACTTCCTCATACGTAGAAATGGGGACTCTCTCCCTAAATTCTGAATATTTGGTAATTGAGGAATATTCGTATTTTTTTCCCCATTCAGTAGAAGAGGCAGAAAAAACCAAATCCGAAATAACCCCCTCTTGAAGTTCAATCGGACGCTTATACATGGCTTCAATCCTGGGCATTCTACGCTTTAAAATCCATGAAAGGGTGTCTGCAAGGAAGGTCATTTTTCCAAAAATTCTTCTGCTCTGTTGGGGTAATCTGTGATAATAGCATCAACCCCTAATTTAGCAAATTTAATAATATCTTCTCTTAAATTAATGGTCCATGGAACCACCTTCATCCCTAATGAATGAGTTCGATTTACCGTATTTTGATCAAGTATTTTATAATATGGACTATAGGTTCCAGGTAAAAAACCCAATTCCTTCACCGTATCCTCTGGGGATAAATCCTCCACAAGAGCGGATAATTCTACCTGAGGAATCAGGCCATTTTGAATAGATTGATGCCAAAATTTTAAGACATTAAAATCAAAACTTTGTAAAATAATATATTGAGGCTGAACATAGTTGAAAACTTCTTTTGAAACCAAATCTGAAAATTCCTTGACTGTATTAGGCTGAGAAATCCCATATTCTTTTTCTTCAGATTTAATTTCAATATTATAATAGATCGCTCTTCCTGTTTTTTTTCGAAAGGATTCTCCTAAAACCAAAACCTCTCTTAAAAGTGGCTTATAGGTTTTAACCTTTGCCTGCTCAGGGAAATTGGGATTACCATTTGAACCAGAATCAAATTCTTTAATGGAAGAATAATTCATTTCATATAAATTCAATTCCTTCATCTCTTGCATTAAAACCTTTTCACCATTGGGTTTAATACAAAAAAGCGGGTTCATATATGGCTCATGGCTTACCACCACCTGGCGATCTTTGGAAATAATCACATCCAATTCAATCGTACTGACACCTAATTCAAGGGCTTTTTCAAAGGCAATTAGGGTATTTTCTGGATAATGCCCACGAAAACCCCGATGACCTTCAATGGCTGGTTTTTGTGCAAAACTAGAAATTGTAACCATTGTTAAAAAAATAAAAATTAAATTTTTCATTCCGCTTCATATGGATTAAGGTTTGGACGATTTTTTTCAACCTCCGCATCAATGGTCTCATAAAGTCTATTATAATCATCCGGATAACGAATATAGTTTTGAAGAACTTGATTAAAGGTCGTTGAATCTACCCCATGTCTACGATAAATCTCTTTTTCAAATTCCATAAATAAGGCCTGAGAAGAATCAGGGTCACGCATGTGCAAATCATCTATATAGACCTCTGCATAATGCATATCTAATAAAATATCCACCATATCTTCTTCCGTCAAACCCCTCATATCAATATTTTGGATACACGAAGACAAGAGAGAAAAAAATAAAAATAAACCCCAATGGATAATTTTATAGTAAACCTTCCGTATTAACATAGGTATTTATATATTGATCAAAAATAGGTATTTTAGAGGAAATTTCAGTGAATTTTTAAAAAAATGGATATTAAATCCTTTATAAAAAAGGCAAATCAAATTGAAATTAAGGTTCGTTCAGCCATTAATTCGAAGATGCATGGGAATTTTAATTCCATTTTTAAAGGTTCTGGTCTAGAATTTAAAGACCTTAGGCATTACCAATATGGAGATGATATCCGACATATTGATTGGAATACTTCGGCGAAAGGCCATGGTACCTTTATTAAATTATATGCCGAGGAAAAAGAACAATCCATTCATTTTTTAATTGACTCCAGTGCCTCCCAATCCATAGGAGGTATAAAACAAAATAAATTAGATACCGCCAAGGAAATTGCCGCTGTTCTCACAATTTCCGCAATTCAAGAAGGCAGCAATATTGGTTTATGTTTTTATTCAGACAAAAAAGAATTATTGATCCCTCCACAAGGAGGGAATAAAAACCTTTTCAAAATACTGAAAGAAATAGCGACCTTTGAGCCAGGAAATCATGCCACTAACTTAAATGACGGATTAAAATACCTGTTAAATTTAGTGAGGAAAAAGAGCTTGATTATTTTGATTAGTGATTTTTTAGATGAGAATTTTGAAGATATTTTAATTGCCACCAAAAAGAAACATGATTTGATATTGATTCAAGTTCTAGACAAGAAAGAATCAAAATTTCCAAATATTGGGTTAATTCCAATTATGGACATAGAAAGAAATGAACTTCAATGGGTCAATACCAATTCCAAGAAATTTAAAAATTGGTTAAAAGAGGAAATTGAACTAAAAAAAGAAAAACTTCAAAACCTTTGTAAAAAATTAGAAATCAATTATTTAGAAATTGAAAATGGGGAAGACATCATAAAACCATTGATTCAATTATTTAATACCAGAAATAAATATGGCCCAAGAAATTAAAATTGAACATCATTTTCTGGAGGATTCAACCATGGTGGGAAATAATATTCACTTTAGCCTTGCCATATACTATCCTAAAAATCAAAATTTATTTTTTCCGAAAATAAATGAATCTATTGGCAATTTTGATATCGTAGAAAAAAAATATTTCCCCACCCAATTGATGGATAATGGATTTCATAAAGATTCTATCATTTATACATTTAATCTATTTTCCAATAAAAAATTAAATTATTTAGATTTTCCAATTTATGCCTCTAATGGAATCGATTGTACTAAAATTGACCTCGTCAGAGATTCCATCCTACTAAAATCGAGTTTAGAAAATTCCGACTTTAATTTAGCCAATTATATGGAAAATTTAAGAGTTGAACCCTTAAAAAATCGTCCTAATTATCCAGAGATAATGGGCATAGGAATTGGTTTCTTGATTTTTATTATCATTTTTTATTCTTTTATAAAAAAACCTTTCCTTAAATACGTGGAATTAATAAAATGTTGGAGAGCAAATAGAAAATTTAAAAAAGAGTTTAATAAAAATTTACAAGAATTAAAACAAGGTTTAAACAAGCACCTAATTGAAAATTCATTTATTTCTTGGAAAAAATATATGGAGGAAATAACGCCTTTTCCTATTTCAACCTATTCTTCAAAAGAAATTATTGCCATTTTAAAAATTAAAAAAGAAAAGAAAAACCTTAATTCCATAGATGCCGCATTATACGGAGACAAATTAGAAGATTCTTGTCTAAAAGATTTAGTATTTTTAGGGGAATTAGCAGATAAATTTTATCAAAATCGATTTTCAGAAATTAAAGAAAACAACTAATTGAAAGAGGAATCAAATAGCTTTTTAAATCAACTAATAGATACCATTGAATTAATTCAATTTGAATACCCCTATTTATTGTATTTATGGATACCTCCTATTATTTATTTCTTTTTTAAAATTAGACCCGATAATTTAAAAAAATCCAGTTTAAAATACAGTTTTTCAAGACCTCTTCCAGAGAATAAATTATTAAAAAATACATATTTCTTAAATCCTTTTTTACAGTTGGCTATAATCCTAATAATCATAGGAAGTTTAGCCAAACCCTATAAAGTAATTGAACATACTCGAATCGAAAAAGAGGGTTTAGATATCATGATTGGTTTGGATATATCGGTTTCAATGAATGAAAAAGATTTTTACCCCACCAGATTGGAAGTTGCCAAAGATTTAGCCATTAATTTTATCAAAAATAGGAAAGCAGATAATATTGGATTGGTGGCATTTGCAGGAGAGCCTTATTTGGTTAGTCCTATTACAAAAGATACCCAGTATCTTTTTTCATCCATTAAAAACCTCAAAATTGGCATAATTAAAGATGAGGGAACTGCCATAGGAGATGCGATAGGAATGTGTCTCAATCAATTACGTCAGAATCAGGATAATGAAAAAATAGGCATTATCATTTCTGATGGGAATAATACAGTTGGAAATTTAGATCCATCAACTTCATCAGACTTAGCCAATTATTTTAATACCAAATTTTATACCATTGCCGTTGGAAGTTATCAGGCAAAATTTGATCAAGTAAATGAAGGAACCCTATCCCATATTGCCCAATCTACGAATGGGAAATTTTTTAGGGCTCAAGACGAAAATTCATTAGGCTTAATTTTTCAAGAAATTGATCGGATTGAAACAAAGAAAAATAAAATCGTTAAATGGGATGAAAAAATCGATTTATCTTATGATTTAATCTTAATTGCCTTCATCTGCTTTTTATTATTTTTAATTTTAAAACTGAGTCCGTTCGGTACAATAATCATCGACTAAAATGATCTTATTCCCAAATGCTAAAATAAATTTAGGCCTCAATATAGTGGAAAAAAGGAAGGATGGTTTTCATAATTTAGAAACCCTTTTTTATCCCATTAATTGGTGTGATATTTTAGAAATCAACGAATCAAAAGAATTTAAATTTGAATCCTCCGGTTTGCTTATTTCAGGAGAGTTAAATGATAATTTATGCGTAAAGGCCTATTATTTATTGAAAGATAAATTCAATCTTCCTCCCATACACCTTCATTTGCATAAAGTCATACCTATGGGGGCTGGTTTAGGTGGTGGATCTGCCGATGCAAGTTTTACCCTTTTAGGTCTAAATGAATTATTTCATTTGAAACTTTCAAAAAATGAACTCATTTCCTATGCTGAAAAACTTGGAAGTGATTGCGCCTTTTTTATTCATAACCAAGCTTGCTTAGGTAAAGAAAAAGGTAACTTATTGGAGCCTGTTGTATTGAATCTTTCAGATTATTGGATATTCTTAATTTTTCCAAATATTGGTATCTCAACGGCTCAAGCTTTTGCTGGAATTAAACCCCATATTCCAAATCAAAAAATTGAAGAAATCATCCAAAAACCCCTGATGAATTGGAAAAATACTTTAAAAAACGATTTTGAAAATTCCCTATTTCCCCTCCACCCAGAACTTAAACAAATAAAAGAAGCCTTGTATAAAGAGGGTGCCGTTTATGCTTCTATGAGCGGATCAGGTTCTACCCTTTATGGAATATTTGAAAATAAGCCCAAATTGGGTTCCAAATTTAATAATTACCAATTTTTTGAAACTATTTTAGCCAAATAATCGTTTTTTAAGAAAAGCATCAAGATGAATTCGAATACTGTAAATATCTATACTGAGGCAACACCGAATCCAAATTCAATGAAATTTGTTTTCAATTTTGAATTATTGCCAGACCCCATTAGTTTTGATTATACCTCTCCGGCAGACGGTATTACAAAAGAAAAAAACTCTCCACTAGCTGTCGCTTTATTTGGAATGGAATTTGTTGAAAGGGTTTTTATTACCAGTAATTTTATTACCATAACGAAAAATGAAAATACGCTTTGGGAAAATGAAATATT
Organism: uncultured Cytophagales bacterium; assembly: GCA_964645295.1. Taxonomy (GTDB): domain Bacteria; phylum Bacteroidota; class Bacteroidia; order Cytophagales; family Spirosomataceae; genus CAZVFE01. The sequence continues at coordinate 40,468 of CAZXZK010000002.1, forward strand.
TGATATTAAACAGTTTTTAAGACGCTATTTAGAAGAGAAAAAACCCATTTTTATCAATCCAGATTTTCAAGAAGAGCGTTCGGAAAATGATCCTATTATTTCGAAAATAATAGACGCTTTAAATCAATATGTTAAACCTGCCGTTGAATCAGATGGAGGAGCCATAAGTTTTCATTCTTTTGATCAAGAAACTGGCTTAGTAAAAGTTTTATTGCAAGGATCTTGTTCTGGATGCCCAAGTTCAACCATGACCTTAAAAGCAGGAATAGAAGCCCTACTTACAAGAATGATTCCAGAGGTTAAAGAAGTTGCCGCCGAAGGGGTTTAACTATTATTTTATTACCTTATATTTCTTTTTTGCTTCTTCTCGTGAATAAGCATTAAAATGCCACCATTCATATTGAATCGGGCTGAAACCGGCTTTTTTTAAGGTATTTCTAAGAATAAGTCGATTTTTATAGGCTTTCTGACTAAGTTTTCCGTTGGCCAACATTTCCTTTTCAGTCTTTGGATAGGCAATGGGGTCAAACTGATCAAATCCAGCACCCATATCCAAGGGTTCGTCATTCTCATCCGCTATGGTCAAATCAATTGCTGAACCATAATTATGAATGGAATGCTTTCTAGGGTCTGCCACATATAGCGATCTTTGAGCATCTGATAAATGACTTAAGGTATTCCATAATTCCCACTGGATTGCTACTGGCCTACAAGCATCATATATCAAAAATTTATAGCCCGGATAGTTTTTAGATAAATCCCTTTGGGCCCTTTTTAATTTTTGAACCACCTCCTTTTGTAAATAGGCATTCTCCAAACAACCATATACATCTTTTTCCATAAAATTATTCTCGGTAGAATAACGCAATTCCACTAAAATTTCAGGAATTTTATCTTTTACATTGACTAAACCTTGTTGAATAATTGAATCCTCTAATTCACAAGTACTATTTTGAGAAAAACCATGTTGGCAAAAAATTAAAAGTAAAAAAATGAATATTTTTCTTAATTTAGATATCATAATCATGATCGTAATAAAATACAATTTAAAAATTTCTACATGGCTTTAAATAGAATTTGGTATTTTTTCTTCGGTATCTCCTTTATAATCGCCCTGGTTCAAACCATCTTCTATGGAAATACAGATATTTTTAAACTAATGGTAGATGGCATTTTTGAATCTGCCGAAATTGCGGTTATGAATATTGCTTTGCCATTGGCCGGCGTGATGACTTTCTTTATGGGAATCCTTCAAATTGGGGAAAAAGCTGGGGCAATCCAGAAATTAGCTCAATTAGTTCGCCCTTTCTTCTCCCGATTATTTCCTGAAATACCCAAAGATCACCCGGTAAACGGACAAATGATTATGAATTTTTCAGCGAATTTATTGGGTTTGGATAATGCTGCTACCCCTTTTGGATTAAAAGCCATGCAGGGTTTACAAGAATTAAACCCCCATCCGGATAAAGCTAGTAATGCACAAATCATGTTTTTAAGCCTGCATAGTGCCGGACCTGTTTTAATTCCTTTAAGTATTATGGCCCAAAGGGCCATATACGGAGCTAATGACCCTTCAGACATTTTCATTCCCTGCCTTTTAGCAACCTTCGTAGCAACCATGTCTGCGCTTTTATTTGTCGGTATCCGACAAAAAATTTCTTTTCTAGAACCCGTTCTTTTATCATGGATCCTTGGCCTGTTTTTATTCATTGGTGGACTTCTTTATTATTTTTCCACGCTCGGTCAAGCAGAAATACAAACGGTTTCAAAAATTATATCCAATGGCGTATTATTTAGCTTAATTGTTGGTTTTATTGGTCTGGGAGTTTATAAAAAAATTGATTTATTTGGCTCTTTTGTAGATGGAGCAAAGGCTGGTTTTGAAACTTCTGTCAGAATTATGCCTTATTTAGTTGGTATGTTAGTTGCTATCAGCGTTTTTAGAAATTCTGGAGCTTTGGATTTTTTCTCCGGAGGAATAAAATTTTTAGTGGACTTAACTGGCATAGATAACCGATGGGTGGATGCCCTTCCTACTGCCTTAATGCACCCCATTTCTGGAAGCGGATCAAGAGCCATGATGATAAGTTCCATGGAAACCTTCGGACCAGATTCGTTTATTGGCAGACTTTCCTGCATCTTTCAAGGATCTGCTGATACCATTCTTTATGTAATTGCCCTGTATTTTGGTTCAGTAAATATTAAAAATATCCGCTATACTCTTTGGGCAGGACTTTTTGCTGATATTATGGGAATAATAACAGCCATTTTTGTGGGTTATTTATTTTTTGGCTAGAAAAGAGGTACTGAGAAATAAATATTTCCTCCTATATTCGGTTTATTATACCACCCTGCATCATCATAACCTAAATCTACTTTTAAACTCCCCTTATATCCTAAAATCATCATAGGAAATTGGGCTTTTAAGCCGAAGGATTTTTGTTTTTTGGCCGAAGAGAAAATTTTACCATAATTTCCAAAAGAATTGGATAAACTTGCTTTTAAAATAATATCTACTTCATTCAATTTAAAATACAGCGATGAATAAAAAGCTTCAATACGATTATTATCAAAATATAAATCGGTTTTATTAGTTAAGTCTGTCTCTGTAGAAAAAGTAATAAAAGGTGTCCCTATGCTAGTTTGTCTATTAGACCAACCTTCACGATAAGCCCCATTATTAAAATAATTATCTTGACCTCGATTTTTTCCTAATAATTCTTCAGATCCTAAAGCCCCACCCTGGGAACTAGAATTAAAATATTCTATTACAAAACGTTGGATAAAATTACTGTTCTTTAATTTTATTGAAAGCCCGTGAAGACCATCTGAAATATTACTTAAATAATATAAAGATCCATCTTCGTAAATCGACTGGCGGTAACCCAAAATATAAAAATCTTCATTTTCAAATTCTGCACCTAAATCAATTGTCCCCAAATGGTTTCCAGCCCTATTATAGGCATCATTTTTTCCATTTATCGTGGTATCACCCTGATAACCTAGTGAAATACCCGTTACTACATATAAATAATTATTAAAATCAGATGGTATTTTTCCATTGATTCCGTAAAGATTATTTGGATCATCAAATAAAATATCCCCACCCCACTGAACTTGGTGATTAAACCCTGCAATTAAACGAATAGGAGAATTGTTTGTAAACAATTTACCATAAAACTGTTTTTGATGAAGATAAAAATTATTGATATCAGAGCGTTTATTTGAAAAAAAACCGTGGCCATAAGACATATTAACGGCAAATATCCCACCAAATACCTTGGGATAATAAAAGCCTGTCGTGCCTAATTCAACTTTTGTTATCGGCAGTGCATTCTGAGACCAAATATAGGAACCCGAAGAAATTAAAGAATCCGCCAAACCAAATTGTTGCTTTTTTCTTCCTGCAAAAATTTCCCAATTTCTCCATTTAGCTTGGCCATAAGCCTCTTGTATTAATAAATTTGCTTGATCGGTTCCTATATTTAATCTGGTATTCAAACCATAAGAAAAATCAACTGTTTTATCGCCTAAATAATCCCCGTAGATATTTATTCCGGTTGATAAATAGGTTCCTCCAACGGGTACATATCCATAATTATTTGCTCTGACCCAAAAGGGCGTATAATCTGAACTTGAAAAGCCTATTCCCGCTCCAAAATCCCCTTTTAAATCTCTTTCTTGTGAAAAAATTTCCAAACTTGTTAGGTAATAAATAAAAATAAATAAAGTTAATTTTTTCACTTCCAGATTGTTTTTTCACTAAATTTACGATTTATCCTAATTAATTTATTGATAAATACGTTCTATTTTATCTTTATACTTATTATTGATAACCTTTCGTTTCAATTTTAAGGTGGGTGTTAATTCTCCAGCATCTATGGTAAACATCTCCGACAAGATTAGGAATTTCTTTACTTTTTCGTACTGAGCAACAAATTCCATGGTTTTATTTACCTCCTCTTCAAATAAATGATTTACTTTTTCATGTTTAGAAATTTCTTCTATTGAACCATCGATTCCTTGGTCTTTTGCCCATTGTTTTAATGCTTCAAATTCAGGGACAATCAAGGCGGCAGGAAACTTTTGGTTTTCTCCTACAACCATACATTGCTCTATAAATTTGGATTCTTTTAATTTATTTTCCAACATTTGTGGGGCAATATATTTTCCCCCAGATGTTTTAAAAATTTCCTTTTTACGATCCGTAATTTTTAAATACTTCCCTTCTATTAATTCTCCTATATCACCCGTATGGAACCACCCTTCCTTATCTATGGCTTCTGCTGTTGCTTCTGGATTATTATAGTATCCCTGCATGACAGAATCTCCTTTGGTAAGAATTTCTCCATCTTCTGCTATACGAACCTCCATACAATCTATGATCGTCCCAACACAACCAATTTTAAAGTCCGGTGGTTTAACTTTTGACACCGATATTACTGGAGAGGTTTCCGTTAATCCATACCCTTCGGCTATCGGAATTCCAGCAGCCCAAAAAATACGAGAAAGTCGTGGTTGCAAAGCAGCAGACCCAGAAGTTATTAATTTAATATTTCCCCCTAAAGCTTCCCGCCATTTACTAAAAATTAATTTTCCATAAAGAGCATAACGAATCTTATCCATCAAAGATTGGGGTTCCATAGGATCATATTTTAACCCAAAATCAATGGCACCAAAAAACAATTTCCTTTTTAGGCCTTCCAATTCTGATCCTTTTGCAACTATTTTATCAAAAACTTTCTCTAATAATCGAGGCACCGTAGCAAATAAATGGGGCTTAACTTCCCGAATATTATCCGCAATTGTTTCCATGCTTTCAGCATAATATATATTTACCCGATAATAAAAATATAAATAAATATTCGTTCGTTCGTAAATATGACACATGGGTAAAAAACTCAAGGATCTATCACCCTCAACTAATTCAAAAAAATTGCCTCTAACAATCGAAAAAACATTTGAAATAACATTAAAATGAGATAACATGACTCCCTTTGGCTTTCCAGTAGTCCCAGAAGTATAAATCAAAGTTAATAGATCATGTTCTTTAACTTCTGCCTTATATTTATCTAAAATAACATATTTAGAACGCGAATCTTTCTCTAATAGTTGATCCCATTTTTTTTGTCCAACTATATCATTAAAAGTAAAAATATCCTCTATTGATTCAACTAATTTTCTTGCTTCAACCGCCTTTTCTAGTAATTCTTGATTTTCCACAAAAACCAATTTTACCCGAGAGTCATTAAAAATAAAAGAATAATCATCTACTGTAATAGTCGGATATATTGGTACAGTAACCCCTCCTAATAATTGAACCGCTAAATCCACAAAATTCCATTCTGGACGATTTCCAGAAATAATAGCTACCTTTTCATTTTTTTTAAAACCTAATTTCAATAATCCCAAAGCCAATTCATGAACGATATCATAAACTTCTTCAGATGAATAATTAATCCATTTCCCATCTAATTTTTTATTCAAAAAATTAGGAATGTTTTTGGTATTTAAACCATCCAATAAATCAAAAACTCTTTTTGAATTTTCCATTTTAAATAAGCATTTTTTTAAAAGTAAAAATATAAAACTATTTAGAAATTTTTTAAATAAATTTATTCACATCTTTAATATATAAATAATAATTTTAAATAAATCTTTTTTAATATTTGTTGTTATAAGCTGTGTATATGTTTATTTCTTATTAATTTATTGATAATCAAATTATTATAAATTTATTTATCCTTTTATTGCGTTGATATCTTTTGAATTTTAGGTTGATAACTGATAATATTTGGTGACTTTTTTTAGTTATTTTTAAAGTTGTGAATAGATGTGGATAGATTTCAATCATTAAATAAACTTATCCACATCAATTGTTGATAAGAATGTCTGTGATTTCAAAATAGGATTTCAATTTTATTTCTCCTTCATAAAAGAAAACTTTTTCCGGTTTTATTTTTTTTAAATAATTGCCTTGGTCCCAATAACCATTTTTATTTTTATCTTCAATTACACGTATTTTGTAAAGATTTGGAACAATATTGATAAAATTAAATTCGCGATTAATCCTTTGTTGATACTCGATTCTACCGTTTTTATCACTGATTAATTGTACGATATATTGGACGTTTTCATTGGGTCTTCCAATTCTTCCACGAATGATTCCATATATATCAGGATCTTCATATTCCAATTTCATTATTCCTCTCGAACTGGTGTCTTGATCGATATTAATAAAAGCATTTGATTTAAAATCTATCCAAAAAGAGTGTTTTTTAGGTAATAATTCGGAAGGAATTGTAATGGTTGTTTTATCGTAATTGATTCGATATTTTTCTATAGGATAAACTTTAAAATTGGTAGAATCTTCATAAAACCAGATACTATCAGAGTTTATTTTTGCAATGGGCATTTTAAATTCCAGTATTAGTGAATCGTTAGGGTCTAATCTAGACCTTCCATTGGTTTTGCGAATAAAGTTAAAAGATCCTTTTTCTCGTTCTTTTTTTTCAATAGATTCTCGAAAATACACTTGTAAAGAATAAGTGGAATCTCTATCTAAAGAATCCGTTAACCTTAGTGATAAATCTAAGGTATCACCTGATATAGATCGATTATTATAAAAGATGAGTGATTGGTTTTTTATATTTTGAAAAGGAAGTTTCAGGCTATCTATATTCAAAATTTGATATTCTTTGAAAGGTTTTCTAAAATCAAATTGAATAGTCTTTGCATTGACACTTGTTTTTCCTAGTCTAATAGAATCTAGATTTGATGGGGCTAATTGAAAATGAAAATAGCGTTCGTTGGTATCTAATTCAATATATTGATCGGTTATAAAATCAATTTTTTCTTCGTTTGGATTAAAAATTAAATTGGCGTTTTTATCGGTAAAAGCAGCTAGGTAATATTTTCCCCAAGCCAGGTTTTCTAAATTAAAAAATCCACTAGTATCGGTTTGAGTAAAATAATAAGGTTTTACTTGGTCTATTCTTAAACTATCGCTCCATGGATATAATCCAACAAGGGCTTTTTCAATTTCTTCATTAGAAAATAAATCCTTGACTTGTCCCTTTATGGATAAAGAATCTATTTGGTCTGAGGTACTGAAGACTAATTTTATATTGAGCCCTTTGTTGCGTTCCGTGGCATCCTCGATTCCTTCTCTAAAGTTGAAGGTATAGGTTGTATTATCTTTTAAAGCTGAATCTAATAAAAGAGTTACCGACTTGGGTTTAATTTTTGTTTCGTAAAAGCCTATACTCGGAGTAACCAATAATTCAGTTCGTAAATTAGTGGTCTTGATGTATTCATCAAATTCTAGTTCTATCCTTTTTTCTTTAAAATTCAATGATTGATTTAAGGGAAAAGATCTTACAATTTGAGGAGATAAGGTATCTTTATCTCCCCCTGGTGGTGCCTTTACTTGTGCACAACTTGATAAAAAATATTGGTAGGCTATTAATAAAATGAAAATCCAAGATATGATTTTTTTAAATTGTCTCATTTTATCTTCCCATGTGGATTAGTAATATTGAAATATCTGAAGCAGATACGCCGGAAATTCTACTGGCTTGTCCTACTGTTTCTGGTCGAATTTTTTCTAATTTTATTCTTGATTCGGTAGATAAGGTTTTTATTTTTGAATAATCAAATTTAGCAGGTATTGTTAAATTTTCCATTGATTTCATTTTATCTACCATCGATTTTTCTTTATCGATATAACTTTGGTATTTGATTTGTATTTCTACTTGTTCAATTATTTCTGAAGAATATATATTTTTTAAATGCGCTATAGGAGTGAAATTCAATAAGGTTTCAAAAGATAAATCGGAGCGTTTTAATAAAGCAAAAAGATTGGTACCTTCTTTAATTTGCGCGGTTGATAGTTTTTCTAAAAAAGGGTTTAATTCAACGGGCTTAAATTTTAATGTTGCAAGTTGGTTGTTTAATTCTTGGATTTTTCCTTTTTTATTTTGGTATTTTTCATATCGTTCTTTAGTTGCCAAACCTAATTGGTAGCCCTTTTCTGTTAATCGTTCATCTGCATTATCCTGTCTTAGCAATGTTCTAAATTCTGCTCTTGAGGTAAACATTCGGTAGGGTTCATCAGTCCCTTTATTAATTAAATCATCAATTAAAACACCGATATAGGCTTCTGATCTTTCCAAGGTAAAGGGGTTTAATTGGTGGCTTTTTTGATGAGCATTAATCCCTGCAATTAAACCTTGGCAAGCCGCCTCTTCATAGCCGGTGGTTCCATTTATTTGTCCAGCAAAAAATAGGCCTTCAATTAATTTTGTTTCCAGGCTATGTTTTAATTGTGTTGGGGGGAAATAGTCATATTCAATGGCATAACCGGGACGAAATATTTTAGCATTTTCAAATCCCGGTATTAGTTTCAATGCTTCAAATTGTATTTCCTCAGGTAGGGAAGTAGAAAAGCCATTGACATAAATTTCAACAGTATTCCAGCCTTCTGGTTCAACAAAAATTTGGTGAGAGTCTTTATCTGCAAATCGATTTATTTTATCTTCCACAGACGGACAATATCGTGGCCCCAAACCTTTTATTCTGCCGGCAAACATGGGAGATTGATCAAAGCCTTTTCTTAAAACTTCGTGGACTTTTTCATTCGTATGGGTTATCCAGCAAGATCGCTGTTCGGCTATTGGTTTTGCCGTCATGTATGAAAAACAAGTTGGGTTTTCATCACCTTTTTGTTCTTCCATTTTTGAATAATTAAGGGTTCTTCCATCCACTCTTGGAGGGGTTCCCGTTTTCATTCTTCCTGCTTCAAATCCTAATTGTATCAATTGTTCGGTAATACCTTTTGAATTGGGTTCGGCCATTCTTCCTCCTCCAAAATTCTTTTCACCTATATGAATTAAGCCGTTTAAAAAAGTACCATTTGTTAATACTACTGAAGGAGCAAAAAATGACATTCCCATTCTTGTTTTGGCTCCTTTTAATTCCCCTTTTTCAATGATCAATTCTTCAACGGAATCTTGCCAAAAATCGACATTGGTATTTGATTCTAATGCTAAACGCCATTCTTCAGAAAAACGCATACGGTCAGACTGGCATCGTGGTGACCACATGGCAGGGCCTTTTGAACGGTTAAGCATTCTAAACTGAATCATTGTTTTATCTGAAATGATTCCAGACATACCCCCTAAGGCATCTACCTCTCGAACGATTTGTCCTTTTGCCACCCCTCCCATCGCTGGGTTGCACGACATTTGCGCAATGGTCTGTAGGTTCATCGTAATTAATAAAACCTTAGACCCCATTTTACCTGCTGCGTAGGCTGCTTCGCAACCTGCATGCCCTGCTCCTACTACAATAACGTCGTAATTTCTTTCCATTTATTTCAGATGTTCCACGTGAAACATTTTTAAATTATGAGTTTTGAAATTGCCAAATTTTCTTTTTCTCGCATGATTTCCTTATCCTTTTCTGTCTTGTCTTTAAACCCCATTAAATGAAGCAAACCATGCGCCATCACACGATATAATTCTGTTTCTTTTGTATTAAATTTAAGACTATTTTCCTGAACCCTTTCCAAAGAAATAAAGATATCGCCTTCTATTTCATTTTCAAATTCTGATAAATCAAACGTGATGATATCTGTAAATGTTTCATGACTTAAATAAGTTTGATTCATTTTTAATAAATAATTATCCGAACAGAAAATATAATTCAGTTGATTAATTTTAAAGCCATAATCTTGTGCAACCGACGCCAACCATTTTTTGAGAACCATTTTGTTCTTTATTTTTAAGTTAACATCTTCTTGGTTAAATCGTATCATAATATGCCCACAAAATTAATCAATTCAATTAATAACATCTTCAATAAAAGTAATTTTTTCGGTGGCTTGTTGAATCATCACAATTATTAAATCAAATTGAACCGGTCCTTTCCATGGAAATGAAAAGATAAAATGAGAGGCAGCTAACTTAAGGTTTTTTTTCTTTTTGATCGTTAGACTTTCTTCTGGGAAACTAAATTCAATGGTTGACCGCGTTTTTACTTCAATGAAATGTAAAAATTCGTTTTTTTTAGCAATAATATCTATTTCATAATGAGAATATTGATAATTTTTGCAAATAATTTCAAATGAATTCTTTTTTAAGTATAATTCTGCTAAACTTTCTCCCTTTTTCCCTAATTGATTATGATCGGCCATCTTATTTTTTTAATTATTGAATCTAAAAATAATTTTATTCAGTTATTTGATATCTTTGTATTCAAGTGATGAATAATAATAAAGTTGGTTTTTCAGATTGGGGAGAAATTCCTTATAAGGATGCCTGGGACAAGCAAGAGTCAATCCTAGCACAAAATTCTCATATCAAGTTGGAAAATAGAAAAGCAAATAAGGTATTGAAAAAGACAAATTCCTATCTGATTTTTTGTTCTCATCCCCATGTCTTTACCCTGGGAAAGTCTGGTTCAGAAAACCATTTATTATTAAAGGAATCTTTCTTAAAAAATATTCATGCTACCTATTATAAAACCAATCGAGGGGGAGATATCACCTATCATGGCCCAGGACAATTAGTAGGATACCCCATTTTGGATTTAGAACTATTTAAAACAGATATTCATTGGTATTTAAGGTCTTTGGAAGAATGTATTATTTTACTTTGTGAATCCTACCAAATTGAGGCCGGTCGGGTTCCAGGCCTAACAGGCGTATGGGTAGATCCAT
>CAZXZK010000002.1:51197-73249 GCA_964645295.1 uncultured Cytophagales bacterium
ATCCATTATCGCCGTTTAAAAGAAAGATTTGTGCTATGGGAGTGAAAGCCTCTCGTTGGATTACCATGCATGGTTTTGCCTTGAATATTAATACAGACTTGAGTTATTTTGACTATATCGTACCTTGTGGAATCGCTGAATATGGGGTTACGTCTCTTATGAAAGAACTTGGAGAGAATCAGGACATAGAAGAGGTTAAAGGGCGTTTAAAACATATTTTTGAAAAGGTTTTTTCCGTTGTATTAAATAATGTTCCACGTGGAACATTTTTCAATGATGAAGAATTTTAGGAACAGTTTATTTATTGATATTGAAACAGCTTCCGGTGAAGAGGCTTTTGCTAATTTATCTGAAAATATGCAGCGACTTTGGTTGAGGAAAGCTCGTAGTTTGATGAATCCTTCCCAAAAACCATTGCAAGAACTGTATTTTGAAAGAGCCGCTTTGTTCCCGGAATTTGGTCGGATTATTTCTATTGGTATGGGATTTCTTTATTATAATAAGAATAAAGAACTTTCTTTAAAAGTTAAGACTATTTCTCATGAAAATGAAAAAGACTTATTGATAGAATTTAGTCAATTTATTGAGCAGAATTATCCCTCCAAAGAGCTTAGCCTAGTAGCGCATAATGGGAAGGAATTTGATTTCCCTTATTTATGTAAGAGGATGTTGGTTCATCAATTAGTCATTCCAAAGGCTCTTCAATTACAAGGAAAAAAGCCTTGGGAGGTGGTACACCAGGATACCATTGAATGGTGGAGATTTGGAGATAAAAAAGGATATGTCTCTCTCGAATTATTGGCGGAAATTATGGGTATTCAAAATGTTAAAACCGATCTTTCAGGGGATCGTGTCAACCATACTTTTTATATGGAGAAAGATTTGGAGAAGATTAAAAAATATTGTGCCGAAGATGTGATTACCTTGGCACAATTATTTTTAAGATTTAATTTTGTAGATTATATTAAAGAAGAAAATATTCAACGAGTAATGGATAATTAAACAGCAGGATTACCAAATACCTGCTTTTTGTTTTCAACATTTTTAATAACAACAGAACCTACTCCTATACTGGCATTTTTTCCTATTTCAATTCCTGAAAGGATGATGGCCCCATCCCCAATATAGGCTTGGTACCCGATTTTTGCTTCTTTTCCTATAACCGCTCGAGCCTTAATTTGGGCATATTGGTCTATTTGTGCACCGGATTGAATAATCGCTCCAGAACCAATAATGACATGTTCAGATAATTTAGATTCTGTTTCAATTACTGCATTGGCACCAATGAAATTACCATAAGAAAGGCATTTTGCTTGCGCAATTTGTGCACTTGGATGAGTGATATTAGTAGGCTGCGTTTTACGGTCTTCTAAAATATGTTCAATCATTGACTCCCGTTCTTTTACATTTTCTAGGGCGACAAATACATTACAGGTTTTTCCAATTAAATTCCAATATTCCTCTTCTTCTGTCGTTCCTAATACGGGTATTTCTCCAACCATCAAATCTTTTTTCTTCGGATCCTTATCCAAAAATCCATAAACAACCACCTTGTTTAATTCACAAATATTAGCTATTTCTATTCCAAAACTATTCGCTCCGATAATGATTACGGGTAATGATGTCATATTATTTAGTGTATTTTTTTTATTATTTCTTCCAATTTAAAACAATCAGATTTTGAATTGTAAAATTCCAAATTATTATACTCTTTTCCTATAATTGGTTGAAAGTCTAAAGGGGATTGCTGATTATCCCATTCATGCAATGAGGCAAAAGTGGATAAATCACCCAAGTCCTCCAAAATCCATCGATAGGTAAATTCTTCTCCATTCCAAACCTCTTCAATATTGAAACCCAAATCTACCATGCTGTCCTTTATTTTTATATTTAAGACCTTCAGATCAAAAATATTTCTAGCATTTGTCTTTAAGCGGTTATATTCTTCTAAGTTCTCATTTTCCCATTCATTTGTTAAGATTAATCGAATAGACTCTGCAAGAAGTGCTGTTTCGTATTTTCTTAATTCCATTTTATTGAAATCATATTTCATCCCCCCTGCTTCAATTAATAATACGCCAAATCCCATCTTTTGGAAATTATCTCCAAAGGCCCTTGGTTCAAATTCGTCTGTCCACCGAGCAATTTTTCCTGGATAGATCGGTTCTATTAATTTAATTAAATGATTGGCTATTTGAGCGGCTTTTCTTCTTCCTTCAGACCATGTATTTTCTTCATCTAAAGGCGGAGCCAAAAAGGCAAAATGGGTCTGTTCCCTTGTATTTCCTACACTGTATAATCTGTTTTGGTCATGTAAATTAAAAGCAAAATCAGGCTGGATATTATTTGCCCATTCAAATAATAATTTTCCTTCTTTACTGGCCTTTTTTCGGGCATCTCTATTCATATCTATTCCTAAAGATGTTTCTCGTGTCCAATAAAATTGTCCATCCGGGTTAACCAATGGAATAATATGAATGCTCAATTGTTCCTTTATTGCGGTGTAAAAATCGTTGGCTTCAGGCGTATGAAGACTTAAATATTGAATAAAATCGGCTAGTGCCATAGTAGCGGTTGCTTCATTTCCATGCATCTGGCTCCACATACAGATCTTTATGGGGCCCTTTCCTATTTTTATTTCATGAATATTTCTTCCCTCTTCACTTTTGCCCAATAAGTTTAATGCTATTCGGCTATTGGTAGACCATTTTTCTAATAAACGATTCCAGACCCCTTCATGGATGTATTTATCTTCTATGAGAGGCTCTTTAAAAGTAGAATATGTATTAATTATTTTTTCGAACATATAAATAGGAAGACCATTCTTGATGGGTAAATAAACCTTTTCGACCTGAAGCTAAAGTTACAATTATTCCTACAAATAAATAACAATACCATGCATCCATTCCAAATAGTTCAATCCCTAAGAACATCCCCGCCAAAGGAGTTTTAGCTATTCCAGTATATAAGGTAGAAAATCCTATGGCAGCACATAATCCAATGGGTAAATTTAAAGTATCATGTAAACCCGCAATGGAATAAGAACCAATTAAAAATAATGGGGTCGCCTCTCCCCCTTTAAATCCAACTCCGACACTCAAGATAGTAGCCAATAATTTTTTATAGGCAAAACCAGAATCCCGAATTTTTTCAAATGGACCTAATAGTAAATCTGATCCTAGTCCAATCGTTTCTGAAAAACCTGGAAGGTTTAATAAAATCAATACTAAAAGCCCGCCAATAATCCCCTTGAGAATTGATCCTACGGGTAATATTTCAAGAGCCTGAGAAATTTTCGATTCTGAAGCCGTATAAATATAGCCGATAAGGGCTAAAAATAGGCCAATACTTGTTAATTTCGCAAAAAATAGGAGATTTATCTCAGGTAAAAAAATGCTTGGATAAATTAAATGTTTTGCACTAAATACATGGATTGCCAAATAGTTGGATAAAAAAGCCGTGTATAGACATGGTAAAAATGACGAAATCGACAAGGTTCCTATTTTTTTGATTTCTAATCCAAAAAATAATCCTGCCAGAGGCGTTCCGAATACTGAAGCAAATCCACCGGAGATTCCCGCCCTAATTAAATCGGCTTTCGACTCTTTTTCAATTTTTAGTATTTTTGAAAAGGTATCAGCTAAAGAAGCACCCATCGTGACAGCCGTGCCCTCTCGCCCTACTGATGCACCTACTAGATGACTTAACCAAGTTGATCCAATGATATAAATGGAAACGAAATTAGAGTGATTTTTCGTTGGATTTGCAATACTAGCTAAAAAATCACCAGTGGATACCGAATGGACTAATGCCAATTTTCTCTTAGCTAAATAATACAAAGCCCCAATTATTGGTAAGCCATATAAAAAATAATCCAGCCGTATAGTAGCAATCCATTCTAATCCATGTAAAAACAAAGATGAAAGGGCCCCTGTAATTAATGAGACAATCGTTAATGCCAGAAATATGCGTAGATTATTCACGTTTTTTTGTAAAAATACAGAATTTTTAATTTAGACGATAATTTACCTACCTTTGTAATCTATCGTATGGGAAATTTTGTATGGAGAATAATCTTTTTTTAGATTTAGGACTAAATAAGCAATTATGTAATGCAATTGACGACCTAGGATATTCTCATCCCACAGAAATTCAATTAAAAGCTATTCCCCAATTATTAAACGGCCAAGACGTTTTAGGTATCGCTCAAACAGGAACAGGTAAAACAGCCGCTTATGCACTTCCTATATTAATGCAATGCAAATATGCACAAGGAGCCGACCCAAGAGCACTTATATTAGCCCCTACTAGGGAATTAGCCATGCAAGTAAGTTCAGTATTTAGACAACTATCTAAATATACAGATTTACGAATAGTAGAATTATACGGTGGGGTAGGGCCAAAATCACAAATTGAGAATATAGAAAAGGGGGTAGACATCATTATTTCCACACCAGGAAGATTTACAGAACTCTATTTAAAAGAGATTTTTAAGGTTAA
Source organism: uncultured Cytophagales bacterium (assembly GCA_964645295.1). GTDB lineage: Bacteria > Bacteroidota > Bacteroidia > Cytophagales > Spirosomataceae > CAZVFE01. Next base: position 55,698 of record CAZXZK010000002.1, read on the forward strand.
AATGATAAAATATCTAATATTAGATGAAGCCGATAAAATGATGGACATGGGTTTTATGCCTCAAATTCGAAAAATATTAGAATTTATTCCGTATAAAAAACGCCAAAATGGACTTTTCTCTGCTACTTTTCCTGAAAAAGTGGAAAATTTGAGTCATGAATTTTTAGAATTTCCCATAAAAATAGAAATAACCCCACAAGCAACTCCTGCTGAAAATGTCAGTCAAAAGGTATTTTCTGTTCCTAACCAAGCAACGAAAATTAATGCACTAAGATTCTTTTTCAATAAAAAAGAATTTGAAAGGGTAATGATTTTTTGTCGGTCAAAAGTCATGGCAAATGCAGTATACGAATCACTTTTAAAATCTAGGACCCTAAAGGAATCAGAAATAAGAGTCATTCATTCTAATAAAGGCCAAAATACACGAATTAATTCTATGCAATTATTTCGAGAAGGACAGTTGAGATGTTTAATTACAACAGATGTTGTTGCAAGGGGGATTGATATTCCTTTGGTTTCCCATGTCATTAATTTTGATGTTCCATTAATTTATGAAGATTATGTTCATCGAATAGGTAGAACAGGGAGAGCCGAACAAACAGGCGATTCAATCTCGTTTATTTTAGATTCTGAGAAATACCATTGGGAGAAAATTCTAAAAATCATTCAACTGGATATTCAACCAGAATCACTGCCTTTAGAAATTCATGAGGAGAAAACAGGCTTTGAGGAGCAGCAAGAGATGTTAAGGCAAATTGATGATCAAAGGAAAAAGGCAGATCCAACTTTCAAGGGAGCCTTCCATGAAAAAAAGAAGAAATTTCATCCTCCAAAAAAAAGAGGTAGAAAAAGATAAAAATTTTCTTAAATTTAGGAGAACTAATTATTCTAAATCTATGAAAAAATATTTCTTAATAGCATTTATTCTATTGCTAGGTTTTTTACCGACGTTTGCTCAATTATATGAACCTAGTCCTGAAATGCTTAATGCACGATCAGAATTTCAAGATCGAAAATTTGGGCTATTTATCCATTGGGGATTATCTTCGATTCTTGGAGATGGAGAATGGGTCATGAATAACCAGAATATTTCAGTAAAAGATTATACCAGGTTAAAAGATGCTTTTTACCCTTCCAAATTTGATGCTGATAAATGGGTTTTAGCAGCTAAAAATGCTGGAATGAAATATATCATTTTCATTACCAGGCACCACGATGGATTTTCTAATTGGGATACGCAATATTCCGAATGGAAAATTACCAATACCCCCTATAAAAAAGATGTTCTTAAATTACTTGCCGAGGCTTGTAAAAGACATGATATGAAATTAGGCTTGTATTATTCTCAATTGGATTGGTATCGAGAAGATTATCCTTTTGAAACCGGCCGAACCGGACAAGGGAATAATAATTTAGGGAGAAAAGGCCCTGGAAATTATGCGTCTTATCTTGAATTTATGCGGAATCAATTAACAGAGCTATTGACCAACTACGGAGAAATTTCTTCAATTTGGTTTGATGGACACTGGGATCAATCTGATAGAGAGGGGAAAGTATTTACAGGCTTAAGAATGGATTGGCAATATGATCAAATTTATCCTTTGATACATCAATTACAACCAAATTGTATGATTGGAAACAACCACCATGTGGATCCAATTCCAGGAGAAGATTTTCAAATGTTTGAAAGAGATTTACCAGGAGAAAATAAAGCAGGTCTTTCTTTTCAAAAAGCGAGTGATGAATTACCCCTAGAAACCTGTGAAACCTTAAATAAATCTTGGGGATTTAATATCGCAGATCATAATTTTAAATCGAAAAAAAATTTGATTGATTTATTAGTAGGAGCTGCAGGAAGAAACGCTAATTTTCTTTTAAATGTGGGTCCTATGCCTACGGGTGAAATACAACCTGAATTTATTGAAAAATTAAATGAAGTTGGCGATTGGATGAAAGATAATTCTGAAAGTATTTACGGTACTAGAGGAGGCCCTTTAAGTCCACAAGTCTGGGGGGTCACCACCCAAAAAGCCAAAACAGTTTATGTTCATTTTTTATCAAATCCAAAAGAAAAAACGGTTTATATTCCTGGTAATTATAAAAAAGGATCAGCAAAATTTTTAGTATCTGGAAAGGCGGTAGAAGGGAAATTTGAAGACTCAGGGGTTCATTTAGATTGTTCTACATTGCCCACCATTGAAGATGATATTGTTGTCACCCTTCAGATTAATTAATATTCATTTAATTGTTCTATCTCAAATCATTACGTATTTTTGCACTTTAATTAAATAGTTAAGTAATGAGACAAAAAATTGTAGCGGGAAACTGGAAGATGAATAAATTGGCAGATGAGGCCAATACATTAGCAAATGAAGTAATGGCGAAGGTAAAGACTGAAGTTCCTGCGGATGTTCAGGTAATAATGGGTATACCCTCAATTTATTTAAACCAAATCAATCAATTGGTGCAAGGCGTCGATAATTTAGCTGTTTCAGCGCAAAATTGCCATGAAAAAGCTTCTGGTGCATATACCGGAGAAATTTCTGCTTCCATGTTGGCTTCTTTAGGTTTAAAATATGTGATTTTAGGACATTCGGAGAGAAGAGAATATTTTAATGAAACAAATGATCAATTGGCAGAAAAAGTAAATGCGGCATTAGAAAATGGTTTAACTCCGATTTTCTGTTGTGGAGAGAGTTTAGACATGCGTCAGAAGGGTGATTTCTTGCAATTTGTGGCGAACCAATTAACAGCTAGTTTATTTCATTTATCGGAGGAAGACTTTTCTAAAATTGTCATAGCTTATGAACCAATTTGGGCAATCGGAACTGGTTTAACAGCTTCATCTGAACAAGCACAAGAAATGCATGCTTATTTAAGAAAGCATCTTTCGTCCAAATATGGCCAAACTATCGCTGATAATTGTAGTATTTTATACGGAGGATCTTGTAATCCAAAAAATGCTCAAGAATTATTTGCTTGCGAAGATGTTGATGGAGGTTTAATCGGGGGTGCTTCCTTGAAAGCCGAAGATTTTATCGCTATCGCCAAATCGTATTAATTTGAATAATTAATAGAGACGCATCAAATTGCGTCTCTATTTTTCAAAAAAAAACGCTTAAATCTAAATGAAAATTTTAAATCTATTTTTGGCTTTATCCTTGAGCCTGAGCCTACATGCACAATCCTATGCGGAAAAACTAGGTTTTCCAAAAGACGCTAAAGTAGTCATTCTTCATGTGGACGATGTAGGTATGTCTTGGGATTCAAACGAAGGAGCAAGAAAATCTATTACCGAGGGCGTGGCCAATTCCCTTTCAATTATGATGCCTTGTCCTTGGGTTTCAGAATTTATCCCTTTTCTAAAAGAACACCCTGAAACTGATGCAGGTCTTCATTTAACTCTAACATCTGAATGGAAGCATTATCGGTGGGGTCCACTTTCTGGTAAATCGCAAGTTCCTGGTTTAGTTGATAAAGAAGGAGCACTGCACCCAAATGTCATGAAAGTTGTTTTGAATGCCTCTCCAGAAGAAGTGGATCAGGAAATTAGAAGTCAATTAGATCGTTCATTAACCGCAGGCTGGCAACCAACCCATTTGGATTCTCATATGGGGACGCTTTTTGCTAAAAAAGAATTTCTTGAAAAATACCTTCAATTGGGAATGGAAAAGCATATACCTGTGATGTTCCCAGGGGGCCATGCCACCTTAATTATGCAAACAGAAGCAGGTGCTATTCTCTCTAAACCACAGGCTCAAAAAATTGGAAAAATGCTCTGGAATGCCGGACTTCCCGTATTAGATGATTTACACAATGTATCTTATGGATTCAATTATCCCAAAGACGCAAAAATTTCAGACGAAGAAATCCAAAGAGACGCAGCAAAGCAATACATGGAATCCTTGGATTTATTACAACCTGGTCTGACGATGGTCATCATGCATTGTACGGACCCTTCTGAAATTTTTGAAAAAATTTCAAGTTCCGGCCCAACAAGAAAAGGAGATATGTTAGCGATGATGTCCCCTGAATTAAAAGATTACATTCAAAAAAATAAGATTATTTTAACTACCTGGCGTGAGATAATGAATCGTCGTCAAAATTTATCAATCATGGAAGAATCCTATGGAAAACTCTCAACCGGAGAAGAAATCAAGCAATTTACTTTAAAGAATTCCAATGGAATGCAAGTAAAAATTATTAATTACGGAGGAATTATAACCGATATTATCGTCCCAGATAAAAATGGGAAATTTGAAAACGTCAATTTAAATCTTCCAGATATTGAAACTTATGCAACTAAAAACCGTTCATTTGGGGCCTTAATTGGAAGATTTGGGAACCGAATCGCCAATGGTAAATTTAGTTTGGATGGGAAAGAATATAAGTTGTTCGTCAATAATGGCCCTAATTCTTTGCATGGAGGAAAAATAGGATTTGATAAAAAAATTTGGGCTGCCAAAAGAATTTCAGGTGAAGAGGCCAAATTAGCATTAAGCTATTTCTCAAAAGATATGGAAGAGGGCTATCCTGGTAATCTTGAAGTGAAAGTGGTTTATACGCTGACCAATTCCAATGAATTAAAAATTGAATACGAAGCGGAAACAGATAAAGCGACTGTTATAAATTTAACCAATCATGCCTATTTTAATTTATCTGGTGATTTTTCTAAAAATGTTTTAAATCATGAATTGAAAATAAATGCCCCATTTTATTTACCGGTAAATCAACATCTAATTCCCTTAGGAAATTTAGCAGACGTAAAAGGAACAGCCATGGATTTTTTAGGGTTTCATACAATTGGAGAAAGAATTGAAGCCAATGAAGAACAATTAAAATTGGGTTCAGGTTATGATCACTGTTGGGTATTTGATAAAAAGGAAAATGGATTAATATTGGCCGCGGAGGCCTATGAACCAACCTCAGGAAGAGCAATGAAGGTATTCACTACGGAACCTGCTGTTCAGTTTTATTCTGCCAATCATTTGAATGGAACCTTGCACTCATCCAACGGGGTGGCAATGGGAAAACGTTCTGGATTATGTTTAGAAACACAACATTTTCCTGATTCACCCAATCAAGCCAATTTCCCTTCTACTGTTTTAAGACCGGGAGAAAAGTTTTTTTCTAAAACAGTTTATCAGTTCTTCGTAAAATAATAGTACAAATCACTTTGGTTGGATTCTGACAGCATAAATTATTTTAAATTTTTTTGCCGTCTTATTTTTTTTTACTAATTTTGCACTCCATTTTGGAAAATAATGTTAAACTAAATTTCAATGTGATTGCCTGCCACATTGATGTATCCAAGGCAAGATATTTTTTATGTCAGAAAACAAAAAAGAATTTGACTGGAACGATTTACAGTCAAAAGGATTCGGAGCTAATTATACAGAAGCTCAAATCAAAGAAATGGATGCTCAAATCGAAGCAACCATCACTTCAATCACAGAAAAAGAAGTAGTAAAGGGAGTTGTTGTTAGCAAGACAGACCGTGAGGTTATCGTTAACATTGGCTTTAAATCAGATGGTTTAGTCTCTGCTTCTGAATTCAAGGACATGCCAGATTTAAAAGCTGGAGATGAGGTTGAAGTTTATATTGAGAACCAAGAAGATGCTAATGGTCAGTTGATTTTATCAAGAAAATTAGCGAAAGTAATGGGTGCTTGGACAAGTATTGAAAAGGCGCTTGAAGATGATAGCGTTATTTCAGGATATGTTAAGCGTCGTACTAAAGGAGGTTTAATTATCGATATTTACGGAATTGAAGCCTTTTTACCAGGATCACAAATCGATGTTAAACCAATTCGTGATTTTGATATTTTCGTTGGAAAGAATATGGACGTTAAAGTGGTTAAGATTAATCACATAAATAATAACGTGGTTGTTTCTCATAAGGTATTAATAGAAAAAGATTTAGAAGAGCAAAGAGAAACTATCTTGACCAATTTAGATAAAGGTCAAGTATTAGAAGGGGTTATCAAGAACATGACGAATTTTGGTGTATTCATCGATTTAGGTGGTGTAGACGGATTACTTCATATTACGGATATTTCATGGGGTAGAATAAATCATCCGCAAGAGGTATTAAAATTAGATCAGAAAATTCAAGTGGTTGTTTTAGACTTTGATGAAAATAAGAAGAGAATTTCATTAGGCATGAAGCAATTACAAGCCCATCCTTGGGAAGCTTTATCGGAGGAGGTAGTTGTAGGGTCGAAAGTAAAAGGTAAGATTGTTAATGTGGCTGATTACGGAGCATTCTTAGAAGTATTACCTGGTGTTGAAGGTTTAATTCACGTATCTGAAATGTCTTGGTCTCAGCATTTAAGAAATCCACAAGATTTCCTTAAAGTGGGAGATGAGATGGAAACAGTCGTTTTAACCTTGGAAAGAGATGAAAGAAAAATGTCTCTAGGAGTTAAGCAACTAACAGAAGACCCTTGGAATAAGAAAGATTTATTAGAAAAATATGCTGTTGGTACTAAGCACTCAGGAACAGTAAGAAATTTAACTAATTTCGGGCTTTTCTTAGAGCTTGAAGAAGGTATTGATGGCCTAGTTCACGTATCTGATTTATCTTGGACCAAGAAAATTAAGCATCCATCTGAATTTGTTAAGGTGGGAGATTCTCTAGACGTATTGGTTATTGAATTAGATGCTGAAAACAGAAGGTTAGCTTTAGGACATAAGCAATTAGAGGAGAATCCATGGGATACTTTTGAGTCAGTATTTACTGTTGGGTCTATCCACAAATGTTCAATCATCTCTAAAACAGATAAATTTGCAATCTTAGAACTACCTTATGGAATTGAAGGAACTGCTAATATTAAACAATTAGTAAAAGTAGATGAATCGGTTGCAGAAGTAGGAGAATCATTGGATTTTGTTGTGACGGAATTCTTCAAAGAGGATAAGAAAATAAACCTTTCTCATACCCGTACATTCTCTGACCCAATTGAAACTTCAGATGAAGGTGCTCCAAAGAAAACGGCCAAAAAGGCGACTAAGGAAAAAGCCCCATCTGCTGAAAAATCAACCATGGGAGATATCGACGCTCTTTCTGCTTTAAAAGAGCAAATGGAAGGCGTTGAAAGAGAGCAGGCTATCAAAAAATTAGAGAAGAAAGAAGCAGAAGGTAAAGAAGAAAAACCTGCTGCGAAAGCAAAAAAGGCTACTAAGGCTGAAAAAGCGGAAGAATAGTACTATTTATTCTTATATTGAAAAAGGGGCTTTTTGCCCCTTTTTTTATGGAATAATTGTTCTAAATGTTAAATTGATTCGAGCATCTTTAATTTTTTTTCTTTTTGGTAATTGATGATACCAATATTCTTGAATTTCTCCCTTCATCAACAATAAACTTCCATCGGATAATATAATTTCTATTTTTTCTGAAAGAATACCATGTTTAAATTGAAATGGTCTAGTAGCACCTAAACTTATTGAAGCAATTGCCCCATGTTTTTTTAATTCTGGCTCATTATCTTTATGCCAGCCCATGGACTCCTCTCCTTCATGATAAAGGTTTAATAAACAGGAATTATAGGTTTCTTCTGTGATGTTTTCTACTAAATTTTTTATTTCTAAAACTTCTTTCGTAAATGGAAGCGCTTTTTTGGTATTTTTTGAATAGCGATAATCAAAGGGTTCCGATCCTAGCCAAGCAATTTTTCGCTTGGTAATTATTTCTTTTCCAAAAATTACCACACGATCATTTTCCCAAGGAATGGTATTTATTAATTCTTCAAATAAACGAGCCTTTTCCTCCTTCGAAAAAATGGAATCGTAATAAAAAGCCTCTCCGTTATATGGTAATAAATTATGCATTAATAGAATCAAACACTCGAACCTTCTCCCACAATGAACTACATTGTTCGATGAATTGATGGTGAATAGGATGATCTTGATAAATTTTTTGATCTTTTTCTGATTCAAAGAATAAGGTTTCACTCACCTGCCAATCAATATCAACGACCGCTCTTTTTTCAGTGGAAGCTAAAATACCAATATGAGCCTCTTTTACCTCCGGTATTGTTTTCAATAATTCAAGACCTTTTAATAAAGCCTCTTTGTCGGCTTTTGACTCCGGATTTTTTAAAGTAAAATAGACGTTGTGTATTAAATTTCCCATAGTTTTTAAAATTTATTAAAATTAATTAAAAAAAGCGACATTTTTATTTGGAATTAATCTAAATAAGACCCTATATTTGCAATTATTTTTAATTAATCTAAATAACAATAAAATGAATTGTTTTTTCAAAACCGCTTTATTTTTTTTGATGACATGCGTTAGTGCTTTAGGACAAGGTATTGAAATTCAGGTTTTTGTGGATGATACTACCCAGGTTCAATATCCATATGCTCAGATTAAATCCTCTTTCAAAGGATACCTTGGAGATGAAAACGGTTTAATTTCTATTCCAAAAAATGACTTGAATATTCCCGTATTATTAAATATTGGTGCAATGGGCTATGAAACCATGAGTTTGGAGATTGCCTCTTTAAATTCTGTTCCGAGCAAGGTTTATCTAAAACCAAATTTTAAGCTTTTAAACGAAGTGGTCATTAAGGCTAGCCCAGGAGTAAAAGGGCCAGAATTAATGCAAGAAATGGAAGGGACTATCTTAATTGCTGGAAAAAAAGCTGAAAGAATAGAAGTTTCTAAAATGGATATTAATTTAGGAAATCAGAACTTAAGAGAGGTTTTCTCAAAAAACCCTGGAATGAACATCATGGAATCAGATCCTTCGAATTTAAATACGTCCATTTCTATTCGCGGACTTTCCACGAACCGGTCATGGGATTTTAATAATCGAGTAAATGGACATGATTTTACTCCAGATCCATTGGGTTATAATGAGGCTTATTTTACACCTTCTGCTGAAATATTAGAACGTATTGATATTATTCGTGGGGCAGCCTCTTTACAATTTGGTCCACAGGTTGGGGGTCTTATCAATTATGTTTTGGAAAAGCCGAATTTCTCAGAAAAATGGAATGGACAATTTTCCCAAAGTTTAGGTTCTTTTGGGCTTTCAAGTACCTTTGGGAAGCTTCGTGTAGGTAATCAGAAATGGGCAGTAATAGGATCTCATCAGTATAGAAATGGAAATGGATTTAGACCAAATGCTCATTTCAATTCGAATCAATCTTATTTTCTTTTGAAAAGGAAAATTAATCAGCATTCAGATCTTTCCTTTGAATTAACCTATGCAGATGCACTGGCTCAACAACCAGGAGGATTAACAGAAGCTCAATTTGAAGAGGATATCCAACTATCCAATCGTTCAAGAAATTGGTTTTCTTATAATTGGTTAATGCCTACTCTTCGTTATTCTTATCAAATAGATGATAAAATTAATTTAGAATGGCAAGCGTTTACCGTTAAAAGTGGACGAGTATATCTAGGGTTTAACCAAGGGAATGCAGTAGAGGATATAAATAATCCAGTGAATGGTTATGCAAACAGAGCCTTTTCAAGAGATGAATATTCGACAAATGGGTCTGAATTAAGAATATCAGGTAAATCAACGTTCCTTGGTTCTAAGTTTTTATGGGTTGGAGGGGCTAAATTATTGCAGGCCAATATCATAAAAAATCAAAATGCCATTGCCACAAATTCAACAGGTTATGATGAAACCATCTTAGTACCTGCAGCAGGAAGTTTAGACTTTACAAATAATAATCTTGCCCTATTTTTTGAATCAAATATACAGCTTACCAATAAGTTAAAATGGACGGTTGGTTTGAGAAATGAAAATATTCATTTTACTGCCTTTAGAAATAATTTTACTTCAACCAATGAAACAAGAGTTAATTTTCCAGATAAGAAAAGGTCAATCCTTCTTTTTGGTACTGGTATAAATGTTCAACTTACCAATGGCGTTGCAATTACCACCAATTATAATAAAACCTTTAAGCCAATAACGATTTCTCAGTTGGCTCCTTCCAATACGGATTTAATAATTGACCCGAATTTAAAAGATGCTGTTGCCTATGTTTTTGATTTAGGGATAAAAGGAAAATGGAATAACTTTTTAAGATTTGATATTAACTATTATAATATGAATTATCTTAATCAAGTGGGAACGATCACACAAGTAGACCAAACTTTATTTCAGACTAATTTAGGAACTAGCCTAACAGACGGTATAGAGGCCTATATTGAATATGACCCTGTAACTGCTTGGTGGGGGAGATCACGCTATGGATATATTTCATTTTTTACATCTCTTGGTCTAACCAATGCACGTTATCAAGATTTTGAATTAAGCAATGGAACAAATTTAGCAGGGAATCAAATAGAATATGCACCCAATACCATTCTTCGCTCAGGCTTTACCTATTCTTTAAATAGATTTTCTTTAACCTATTTATTAAATTATGTTTCTTCTTCCTATGCAGATGCAGCAAATACAGAAATACCAAATGTTACAGCAACAGTAGGATTAATTCCGGAATATACGGTTCAAGACCTTTCTTTTACTTATAAATTCAGTAAGCATTTTATTTTGAGGGGTTCAGTAAGTAATTTAGGGGATAAAAAATATTTTAATAAAAGAAATAGGGGTGGGACAAATGGGGAAGGAATTCTTCCGGCAAGCCCTAGAAACTTTTCCTTCAGCATTTCCTATAAATTTGGTGATAAATAATCATTAGATATTGATATTAATACATTAAAATCGTAAATTTCAGGGGGTAAGGGGATGTTCGTGTCCCCTACCTTTATTTTGGCAAATTTCCAACAAAACAATTGGTATAATTAACTAGTTATTTGATAATTAATTTTAACCTATGGAAACGAATTTTATAGAATCTATTTCGAATTATTTTGAAACCATTCCTAGCTCCCATAGAGCAACTATTTTAGCTGGTGGAATTGCTTTCTTTTGGTTGATAGAAAATGGGATACCTCTCATGAAATTTTCCTATAAAAAATGGAACCATGCTGGTTTAAACTTATTTTTTACTGCCACAACTATCATTATTAATTTTATCTTTGCCATTTGGATCATTAAAACATCTGTATGGACCCAAGTAAATAATTTTGGTCTACTTCCATTTCTTAATCTAAACCTAGGCCTAGAAATTTTACTTGGCCTTATGGTATTAGATTTTATTTCTGCCTATTTAATTCACTGGATTGAACACAAAATAAAATTTATGTGGAAATTTCACATGATTCACCACGCTGATATTTATGTAGATACAACTACCGCCAACCGGCATCATCCCGGGGAATCAGTCTTTAGAGCCATATTTACCTTATTAGCCGTATTCTTATGCGGTGCTCCAATTTATTTAGTGATGCTTTATCAGAGTATTTCCGTGGTTTTATCACAATTTAATCATGCCAATATCTCCTTGCCAAAAGGCTTAGATAAAGCTATTTCCTGGATAATTGTATCTCCAAATATGCATAAAATACATCACCATTACCAACGACCACAAACAGATTCAAATTATGGTAATATCTTTTCAATTTGGGATCGAATTTTTGGAACCTATATTGAAATGGATCCGAAAGATTTAAAATACGGCTTGGATCAATTAGATGATCATACACATGATCAACTGAAGTATCAATGGAAGATTCCATTTAATCCAGTTAAAGATATTTAAATTCTTGTGCTATCCATGTTATTATCTATCTTTGCAAAATGCAATTGTATAGTACTGTTGGCCAAAGCCCTCAAGTTGATTTAGAAGAAGCTATTTTCAGAGGATTGCCCCCTGATAATGGTTTGTATATGCTTGAATCCATTAAACCTCTTCCAAAAGAATTTATTAATCAAATTCAAAATTATTCCATTTCGGAAATTGCCAAAGAAGTTTGTTTTGCCTTATTAGGAGATGATTTAAGTAAAAATGAAATCAATCAAATAGTAGAAAATGCCATTAATTTTGAGGCCCCCATTTATTCCTTAAATGATAAAAAAGCTGTTCTAGAACTATTTCATGGGCCCTCCATGGCTTTTAAAGATTTTGGCGCTAGATTCATGGCTTCCATCATGTCTCATTATTTGCAAAGGTCCAATAAAGAAATTAAAATTTTGGTGGCCACTTCAGGCGATACCGGTGGGGCAGTCGCCTTAGGTTTTTATAATGTACCCGGAATAAGTGTTACCATCCTCTATCCAAAAGGAAAGGTATCCAATATTCAAGAAAAGCAGTTGACAACTCTTGGTAAAAATATTACTGCTCTAGAAATTGATGGTAGTTTTGATGATTGCCAAAGATTAGTAAAACAAGCTTTTTTAGACCAAGATTTAAGAAGAAAATTTAATTTAGCCTCTGCAAATTCCATCAATATTTCGAGGCTTATTCCTCAATCTTTTTATTATTTTTCGGCCTATGCCCAACTAAAGAAATTAGGCAATCAGCAAAAACTTGTTTTTTGTGTTCCCTCCGGAAATTTTGGTAATTTATCAGCAGGCTTGATTGCCTATCAAATGGGACTTCCAGTCAAGGCTTTTGTTGCGGCTACGAATATCAATAAAGTAGTGCCAGATTATTTAAAAAATGGAATATATTCTCCGAAAAAAAGCACAGAAACCTACTCTAATGCGATGGATGTTGGAAATCCTTCCAATTTTCCTCGTCTTCAATTATTGGCAGGTAAAGACTTTAGTAAGATTCAAAATCTAGTAAAAGGATATTTTACCACGGATGAAAAAACCCTCGAAGTAATAAAAAATACAAAAGATGAATTTGATTATTTGGTTTGTCCGCATACTGCCGTAGGGCTAGACGGCCTCGACCAATATTTTCAAGAATTTGGTTCAGATAATACAGTGGGTATCGTATTAGCAACAGCCCATTATGCTAAATTTTTACCCACGATGGAAAAGGTAATTACTGAAAAATTACCTATTCCTGATAGATTGTCTGAATTGTTAAATAAAGAAAAAAAGGCCATTTCCTTAGGTTCTCAGTTTAAAGAATTCAAGAATTGGTTATTAAATAATTAATTTATTTTTATACTAAACCAAAAAAACATGAAAAAGCTAACCCTAATTTTAGCATCCATATTAACCTATGGATCCTTCGCCCAAATTACTACAGGAAGGGATATTGCTGTTACATCTACCAAATCTGGCCAGGTGAGAGGTTATATCCACAATGAAATTTTTACCTTTAAGGGAATCCCTTATGCCACAGCTAATAGATTTGAAGAAGCCAAAACCGTCTCATGGGAAGGTACTCGTTCCTCTCTTACTTATGGGCCAGTTTGCCCTTTACCCACTCCAACTACTTCTGTTAACGATGAAATAGAATTCGTTTTTGACCATAATTGGGGGTTTTCGAATGAAGATTGTTTATCCTTGAATATCTGGACCCCCGCAACCAAGGATGGTAAAAAAAGACCCGTTTTATTTTGGATTCATGGAGGAGGATTTACATCAGGCTCTTCTATCGAATTACCCTCTTATGATGGAGAAAATTTAGCTAGACGAGGGGACCTTGTCGTCGTGAGCATCAATCACCGATTGAATTTTCAGGGATTTTTAAACTTATCTAAATACGGAGAAAAATATAAAACCTCGGCCAATAATTCCATCCTTGATATGCAAAAAGCCTTGGAATGGGTCAATGAAAATATCGAAAATTTTGGTGGTGACCCAGGCAATGTAACCATTTTCGGCCAGTCCGGAGGAGGGGCCAAGGTAAACACCCTCATGGCTATGCCTAAAGCAAACGGATTATTCCACAAAGCAATCAATCAATCAGGAGCCTTTAGAGGAAATATGTTGACAGAAGAGATTACCGCTGCCATAGGTGAAGAAACCTTGAAAAATTTAGGTATATCAGCCGAAAATATAGATGAAATTCAAACCGTTCCTTTCGAAGCATTATCCAAAGCTGCTGGTGAAGCCATTCGTAAAGTTGGAGATGATTTAAAAAAAGTTGGTAAAGGAATAGGAAGTTTTGGTTTAAGTTGGGGCCCCTCTGTGGATGGCAATCTTTTACCTTATCAGTTATTAGATGAGGATGCCCTCCAATTATCAAAAAATATTCCACTCATGATTGGGTCTACCATAAACGAGTTTATGCCTTCTTTAGGAACAAACCTTTCCTTTGCCTCAGAAGATAAAATAATCGAGTGGATTAAAAATACCTATAAAGATAAAGCAGATGATTATCTAAAGGCTGTTAAAAAAGCCTTACCAAGAGTAAATATGCCCTCAGATTTGATGGATATTGATATCAGATTTAGACCAGGTGCCGTATATCAAGCCAATGTTAAATCCTCCATTGTAGGAGGAGCACCTGTTTATATGTATCTCTTTGATTGGCAATCACCTGTATTGGATGGTAAATACAAAGCCATTCATTGTATGGATTTATGCTTTGTTTTTGATAATGTTGAACGTTGTGAAGAAATGATTGGTGGTTTTGAACCAGCCTATCAATTAGCAGAAAAAATGTCCAATGCCTGGATTAATTTTGCACGAACAGGTAATCCAAATCATCCAGGTTTACCGAATTGGCCAGCATATACTAAGGAAAATACACTTACTATGCACTTCGATAATTCCTGTACAGTCAAACCTCAAATGGATAAAGAATTATTAGAAATAATTAGCCAGAATTAATCATGAAAAAATTATTTTTCGGACTATTAAGTATAAGTTTTATGGGGTTTGGACAGGTTTCAGATTATAATTTACCCATTAAAAAAACCATCCAGCATGGAATTATTGAAGGTAATTACGACACTAAAACGAAGGTATCTAAATTTTTTGGGATCCCTTTCGCCAAGCCACCCATTGGAGAATTAAGATGGAAAGCCCCCCAAGAATTAGAACCCTGGGCGGGTGTTAAACAAACCAAAGTATTTGGTCCTAGACCTATTCAAAGTATCGTATTTGGTGATATGCATTCTCGTTCTGCCGGTTTAAGTGAAGATTGTTTATATTTAAATGTCTGGACGACCGCCAAAGCCAAAGATAAAAACCTCCCCGTATTGGTTTATTTTTATGGAGGAGGCAACGTGGCAGGAGATGCTTCTGAACCAAGATACGATGGAGAACACATGGCTCAACAGGGCATTGTCGTTATCACTTGTAATTATCGCTTAAATATTTTTGGTAATTTTGCTCATCCTGAATTAAGTGCAGAGGCCTCCTATGGAGGATCAGGGAATTATGGGTATATGGATCAATTAGCCGCACTTAAATGGGTAAAGAATAATATTGCTCAGTTTGGTGGAGACCCGAATCATGTTACCATCGCTGGAGAGTCTGCAGGTTCGATTTCTGTTTCCTATCAGATGGCCTCTCCTCTATCGAAAGGTTTGATTCATGCAGCTATCGGTGAATCAGGTGCCGGCATTTTTCCTACCATGCCACCAATTAGTTTGAAAGAAGCAGAGGAACAAGGGAAAGATTTTCTAAATAAAGCAGGCATAAAGTCATTGAAAGATCTCAGGGAAATGTCGACCAAAGATTTATTTGACCTCTATACTGAATCTGGTAGATTTGGGTTTCCCGTCGTAATTGATGATTATTTTCTCCCAAAAAACTTATTGGAAATCTTTCAATCAAAAGAACATGCGGACATCCCTTTATTGGCAGGGTGGAATTCTGCCGAAATCCCAGGAATGGCTTTTATGCAAGGAAAATCCTATACACCTGAAAACTATTTAACCAGAGTCAAAGCCACCTATCCTACAAATTGGGATGAGATAATGAAATTATATCCTGGTTCTGACGAAACAGAGGTAGAATATTCTGCTACTGCCTTGGCTTCAGACGGTTTTATTTCATACGCTACTTGGAAATGGATTAATTTAGCAGCCAATCATGGCACGAAACCAGTATATCGTTATCTGTATAGTAAATTAAGACCTCCCTTGGTAAATACAAATTTAAGTTCAGGTTTTGCAGGAGGAACAGTTGAATCTGATAAGCCTAGCGCACAACCTAAATTAATAGGAGCTCCACATGCCTGTGAGATTGAATATTGTATGGGTAATTTAAATTTAGTGAAAGAATACGCCTGGACAAAAGACGATTTCAAAACGTCAGAAACCATGTTTAACTATTTTTCTAATTTTATTAAGACCTATAATCCGAATGGTGATAATTTACCTAAATGGGATCAAGTGTTAGGTACAGACAAGAACCCAGCCGTGATGGTTATTGACACCGAATCTTTTCAAATTAAATCGGCCCTTGAAGCAAGATACCAGTTACTTGATCGAATTATCAACCCCAAATAAAACAAAAATCTCTTCAACCAAAAGCTGAAGAGATTAAACAACCGTTTTCTTAACTATTATCTTGAGCTCATAGAGAATGTAAATATTCTTTATGAGTTTTTTTTGAAATACGATGGAAATACGATTGATAAAATGAGTGGTTAGGTATTTCCAAATTTCTTGTAGTAAATCTAGTTTATGAAATTAAAAAAATAGAATAATTTTTTTTTTCTTTGTGCTTTTTCTCTGAAATGTATACAAAGTTGATAGAATTTATTCAGTATTTATAAATTTTATTCAATAATCCCATGCCAATATAAAGGGTAGGAGATAGAAGTATTTCTTGAAATACCGATCCCCAATAGGTCATAGAGATATGATAATAAGGGGTAAGCCATTTAATAGCCCCAAATAATAGTAAGGTTCCGAATAAACTTATATGAATAAAATGCCATAATTGTTGCATCCATTTAGTTGGAATATATTTTAAATGGAAAGTTCCCGTAAGATAGACCATTAAAGTTGTTCCAAACCGAATGATATGCCGAATAATTTGTTCGTGGTCTTCATTAAATATCTTTTGTTCGACAAAAATTAAATAAAAGGCGGAATAAATTAGAAATAGGATGAATAGTCCTCTCCACCATATTTTGGGTAAATTAAACCAGTTTCTCATCGCTTCTCAGGAATAGATACCAAAGGGAAAAAATAAAGCTATATAAAAGTATTTTATAGATATAATGATGAGCTAAATCAAAAAATTGATTGTTATTTAATACCAATTCAATTAAGGCATAACAACGAAAAATATTAGCGTAATGAATAAGGATTGACCCAAATAAAATATAAAGCACTTTCTTCCACCATTTTCCATCTATGCAGATTAGGAATCCGATATATAGGGCTATTAATTCAAAACCATTACAAGAATTGGCTATTCCTAAAATAGGGTATTTATAGATTTTAACTTGGTAGACTTTTTGTGGGACTTCTTCCAAATTTATTTTGGTCATGGTAGGGAAGGAATCTGTTTGGAAGATGGTTGTCTTATAAACTGTATTTAAAATCTTAGAAGTTTCTTTACCAACCAATTTGGTTAAAGATTCGTTTAAAATAGGACGTTGTTGTTCAACAAAGACAAAATAACTCTCAAAGGTGATTAATAGTAAGAAAGCTTTAATTAAGAATCGCTGAACACCAATTGGGAATTTTAAAAATTCTCTTACTAGTGGCCAATTTTTATACATGATTTTTACTTTTTATTATTCGTTGGCAAGCAATGAATATCTCTGCAATTACTTCTTCCTATTACAGTAGGAATACCAAAACCATGAGGGTTCCCATT
>CAZXZK010000003.1:0-24199 GCA_964645295.1 uncultured Cytophagales bacterium
TTCTTCTACAAATTTTTCCATGTAGAGACCATCATTTCCAAATGCTGCGGCAGATTCTACCTTGGCATCATTCCCAAGTTTATCAAATTCTTCTTCTTTTCGAATGATTCTCATACCCCTACCTCCACCACCGGCAGTGGCCTTGATAATAACAGGGTATACAATATTTTTAGCTAAAATTTTGGCCTCTTCAACCGTATCGATGAGTCCATCCGAACCCGGAATGACCGGAACGCCAGCTGCTTTCATCGTTGCTTTTGCGGTTGCTTTATCTCCCATAGCATGAATCATTTCAGCGGAGGCTCCAATGAATTTAATTCCATGTTCAGAGCAAATTCTAGAAAATTCAGCATTTTCTGATAAGAAACCATAACCAGGATGGATGGCATCTGCTCCTGTTACTTCTGCTGCAGAGATAATTGCAGCAATATTTAAATAAGATTGTTTTGAAACGGGAGGTCCAATACAAACGGCTTCATCGGCAAATTTTACATGTAAACTTTCTTTATCTGCCGTTGAGTATACTGCCACAGTTTTGATTCCCATTTCTTTACAAGTACGAATAATACGGAGGGCAATCTCACCACGGTTGGCAATTAATATCTTTTTAAACATAAAATCAGGGTTTTGGTTAAATTAAGCTAATTCTACCAAAAATAATGGTTGGTCGAATTCAACAGGAGAAGCATTTTCAACTAAAATTTTAACAATCTTTCCTGAAATTTCAGAATCAATTTCATTGAATAACTTCATAGCTTCAATAATGCAAACGGTTTTTCCTGGTTCAATACTATCACCAATTTCTATAAAATTGGGTTTATCTGGGCCAGGTGACCGATAAAATGTTCCAATCATTGGGGATTTTATCGTGAATAGTTTATCGTTTGTTTCTTCTTTCTTCTCTACTGGGGCCGCAGGTGCTGCAGGTACTGCTGCTACAGGAGCAGGTGAAGCCGATACAGTTTGAATAAGGGTAGGAGCTTCGCTTTCACTTTTCTTTTTTACAGCAATTTTTAAACCATCGGTTTCAATGCTAACTTCTGCCAAAGGTGATTTAGCAATATAATCTAGTAAACGTTGTATTTCTTTCGTATCCATTCGCTTATTTTTTATAATTTAACAAAGGTATAAAATTATTTTACACGCTCTGCATATTCATAGGTTCTTGTATCAACTTTAATTATTTCATCTTGCTCGATGAAAATGGGCACCGTAATCGTGGCACCAGTTTCTACAGTTGCCGGTTTTCTTGGTGAATTAGCGGTATCTCCACGGACACCCGGTTCAGTATAAGTTACTTTTAATTCCACAAATGGAGGTAATTCGCAAGATAAAGGACGCTCATCTTCTGTATTGATTAAAATCTCCACTTCCTGGCCTTCTTTCATTAAATCATGATTTTCAATTAATTCTTTATTGATTAGAATTTGCTCATAGGTCTCGTTATCCATGAAATTGAAACCAAAATCATCCCCAAACAAATATTGAAATTTTCTTCTCTCAACCCGAACAGGGTAAATGGTCACACCGGAATTAAAGGTATTATCAAATTGCTTGCCTGTTGTCAAAGATTTAAGTTTGGTTCTTACAAAAGCTGGTCCTTTTCCCGGTTTAACATGTAAAAACTCGATGATTGAATATAAATCATTGTTGTATTTAATCACCATGCCATTTTTAATATCTGCTGTAGTTGCCATTATTTTAATTTACTTTTATTTTTAATTTGTAGCACTCTTTGAACGATTAACTATGAACCGGCAGCCTCTTCTCTTCCCTATTTCGGATCATAAGCCCATTTTACATAAGCCGAACCCCAGGTAAATCCTCCGCCAAAAGCTGCGAGTACTAAGTTATCACCTTTTTTTAATTTATTTTCATAATCCCATAAGCAAAGTGGTATGGTAGCAGCTGTTGTATTTCCATAACGATGAATGTTTAACATGACTTTTTCATCACCTACTCCCATTCTTCTGGCCGTGGCATCAATGATTCGTTTATTGGCTTGATGTGGCACTAAATAAGCGATATCATCTCCCGTTAATTGATTTCTTTCCATAATTTCTGCTGAAATATCGGCCATTCTTGTAACAGCAAATTTAAAGACAGATTGGCCATCCTGACGAATATAATGTAGTTTGGCATCAATGGTCTCATGACTTGGTGGATAGGCCGAACCACCTCCTTTTTGAATAAGGGATTCGCATCCTTCCCCATCCGATTTTAGGAGAAAATCTTGGACTCCCAAACCAGCATCATTGGGTTCTAGTAAGACCGCTCCTGCACCATCTCCGAATAAAATACAGGTAGTTCGATCTGTAAAATCGGTGATGGCCGACATTTTATCTGCCCCAACCACGACAACTTTTTTATAACGACCTGTTTCGATGAAAGAGGTACCAATTCCTAAGGCATTTAAAAAGCCTGAACAGGCGGCTGAAACATCGAAAGATGTTTTATTGCGTATTCCTAGTTCTTTGCAAATTAAATTCGCTGTATTAGGGAAAAAATAGTCTGGAGAAATAGTAGCACAAATAACTAAATCTACCTCAGATGGGTCTGTATTCGTTTTTTCCAACAGGCCTTTTACCGCCTTGGCCCCTAAATAAGAAGTACCCAATCCCTCCCCCTTTAAAATTCTTCTTTCTTTAATACCTGTTCTTGAAACGATCCATTCATCATTTGTTTCTACCAATTTTTCTAATTCTTGGTTTGTTAAAACATAATCAGGAACGTATCCGTGGACTCCTGTGATTGCCGCTTGAATTTTTTTCATTTTATTTTTTTAATTGTCTATAAAAGCCTGGCTAATTTTCTTACTTACCTCTGATTTAACCAATGACTTTGCTAGATAAATCATGTTTTCAATTGCCTTCGGACTAGAAGCTCCGTGTGCAATGATTACATTTCCATTGATTCCTATGATGGGGCTACCTCCATAGGTTTCATAATTTGTTTTATCGATAAAAGGACTTTTCACGCCTTCTTTTTGTGCGATTTGATAAAAGGATTCTCCCATTTTCAACATGATATTTCCGGTGAAACCATCCGTTACAATGACGTCTGCTTTGTCGGTGAAAAAATCTTTTCCTTCTATATTACCTACGAAATTAATTTTTTTATTCGCTTTTAATAGGGAATGCGCTGCCTGAGTAAGGATAGATCCTTTTTGTTCTTCTTCTCCGATATTCATTAAACCAACCCTAGGAGATTCAATACCTACTATAGCTTTAAAATAAACGGATCCTAAATGGCCCCATTGATTGAGCATTTCTGGTTTGCAGTCTGCATTGGCACCAATATCTAAAATCAGAGAATATCCTCCTGATAATTGTGGAGCAAAACCTGCAATAGCAGGACGGTGAATACCAGGAATGGTTTTTACAGAAAAAAGAGAACCAACCATCATGGCACCCGTATTTCCGGCGGAGGCAAATGCATCGGCTAATTGCTCTTTTAAAAGACCAAACCCAATTCCGATGGAAGAATTGGGTTTTTGAGTAAGTGCTTTGGTGGGATGCTCCCCCATTTCAATAACTTCTTGGGCATCAATGATTTTTATCTGATTCCCTGTATAATTTCTCTCTTTTAATAAGTCCTCAATTAAGGCTTTCGGACCAATCGCAAGAATAAATTCGTCTTTTTCAAATGATTTGATTGATTCTAGGATGCCATCTATGACGGCTTTTGGCGCATAATCGCCTCCCATAACATCAATTGCTATTTTCATAATTTTTTCTCAAATAATGGGCAAAAATAGTATTTTTTTTAGTCAAAAAATAGTATTTTTTTTAGATTATTTTCGATTCTTGAAAAAATCCAAAAACCCATAAAGGAAAAATTATTTAGCAGAATAGCCCTCAACAATCATTTTACCTTTGTAGTAAAGGTTTCCTTCATGAAGGTGAGCGCGGTGATATAAGTGAGTTTCACCAGTTTGCGAATCAACAGCTACTTGCTTTGGGGTCCCGAAATCGTGAGAACGTCTTTTATCTCTTCTCGTAGTCGATTGTCTTCTTTTAGG
The DNA here is from genome assembly GCA_964645295.1 of uncultured Cytophagales bacterium. Classification (GTDB taxonomy): domain Bacteria; phylum Bacteroidota; class Bacteroidia; order Cytophagales; family Spirosomataceae; genus CAZVFE01. The sequence continues at coordinate 4,022 of CAZXZK010000003.1, forward strand.
ATGTGCCATTTTATTTTACTTTAAAAAATTATAATCTATTTTAAATCTTTTTTATTATTCAATAATTTCTTTAGTTCGTCCCACGGAGTATTTTCTGCTCCATTTTCATTTTCGTCCTCTTCCCCCTCTTGGTTTTCTAGGGTACTATAAAGCAAGATTCCACCTTCATTTTCATCCCCTTCGTCTTCTCTGAATCGGGGATGTAATTTTTTCATGGGAACTCTTAAAGCAATAAAATCAAAAACATCTTGAAATAAATCAATTGTCGGATCTTTTCGATCTATTTGATATAAATTGTCGCCCAAATCCTCAAAGCTTTCTCCGTATTTATAAATTATCTTTTCAGAGAAATCTAAAGGCTCTTCAAACTCTTCTAAAGAACGGTCGCAAACTAGAATCAAATTTCCTTTGATAGAAAGGTGAACCTGAATCATCGTTTCGCTTTTATCTAATTCAATATCAACCTTAAACTGGCCTTTATTGATGATTTCTTGTTCGTATCTACTAAAAAATCCCTGGTCCGACTCAATTACTAAATGATGTCTTTTATTTGAAAGAGCAATCGTTGCTATTTTGAATGGATCTGTATTTTTCATCAGTCTTTCCGAAAAAGAATGCAAAGATAGAGAATATATTTCGGATAAACAAAGGAAAAAATTAGATAAAATATTTGTGTCGACAAAGGATTGTCCCTCCAATTAAGGCGGCTTTTTCGCCTAATTTTGACATTTCGATTTGGGTATCGTTATTGATTAAACTAAGGGAATATTTAGCAACAGATGATTTTATCGGATAGAGCATATGATCTTTAGCTTCTGAAAGTGCTCCTCCTATGATGATTTTTTCAGGATTAAAAATATTGATTAGTTTGGCAATACTCGTTCCTAATCGCCCAGCCATTTTATGAAGTAATTCTATGGTTAATTGATCATCATTGTCGATGGCTTCAATTAAATCTAGAATTTTAATATCCGAATGGATTTTTGGTTTTAGGATAGAATTTTTTCCTTTTTCTATTTCTTCTTTTATTTTTCGTATCAAAGCAAAGCCTGAAACTTCTGTCTCTAAACAGCCTTTTTTGCCGCATTGACAAATTATTTCATTATCAAAAGTCGGGATATGACCAATTTCTCCACTGAAACCAGAATGGCCATCGTATAATCTTCCATTTATTATGATTCCCATTCCCAATCCATAATCCAAATTAATCATTAGGGTATTGTCAGTTTTATCTTTTAAATGATGGTATTCACCGATAATCAATGCCTTTGAATCATTGTATATTTCGCATGGAATTTGAAAAATTTCTTCCATGATTTTACTTAAGGGTTTTTCTGAGAAATTAAAAAAACTATAGGCATAGCCCTTTTCATGATTTACACGTCCGGAAATATTAAAATTTATTCCAAGGATATCGCCCGAGTCTATACTCAAACTTTTAATGAATTTTTTGACGAGCAAGGTTTCTTCATATTTCAAATATTTTAGATATCTTTTAATTCCGTTCTGTAAATTTACTTTTGGATTGAAATTAATTTTTTTTCGAGCAAGGTTAATTCATTCAAGGATTCTTGATTATTTAATAATTTAAATGAACGGTTAGTTTCAGAGAATATAATTTCTGCATTGAAATTCATTAAAGCAATTTCGGCTTTATTTAATCGGATATTGACGGCAATAAAATAGAAGGATTCCTTGTGGATTCCATAAATATTGGCTTTTCTTCCAACTGATGAACTGATCTTTCCAAAGTCTTTAACGATACCTTCTTCCATTAAATCATTCAGTATAGTGGTCGTTTTTGGTACAGAAACCATTAATTCAGTGGCTAAATCCGTGATGGTCTTTTTGTCATCAATCATCAAAATTGTAATTAATTGCTTATACAACTGGATATTCTTATGTTCCACTGCGGACATATTATCACTATAGAAAATTTTTAAGAGTTTGTGTTGTTTGGCTTTCATACCAAAATGATCCAAATAGTTGAATATAGGTTAATTAACGTAATGTACCGTTAATGCAATTTCTGTATTTTTTTATCAATTAGAAAATTTAAATAATTTTTTTTAATTAATAATATTTTTTATAAATTTGAATTGAAAAAATAAAAAAATTAATTAATTATGGAAGTCTCGCAATATTCAAAACTTTTTTTGAGAGAATTAAAGGAGGAAATTATTCCTTTTTGGGAAAAAAATAGTTTGGATATTGATAATGGAGGCTATTATACCTGTTTAGATCGACATGGAAAGGTATTTGATACGGATAAATTTGTTTGGCTTCAAGGTAGACAAATTTGGATGTTTAGTCAATTTTATCAAAAACTTGAAAAAAAACCGGAGTTTTTAATGATTGCAGAATCAGGAGCGGATTTTTTGCAAAAATATGGTAGAAATCTAGCGGGTCATTTCTATTTTTCTTTGAATGCTTCTGGTAAACCTTTGGTATCCGCCTATAATATTTTTAGCGATTGCTTTGCGGCAATGGGTTTTGCTTCTCTTTATCATGCTACCCAAAAGGAAGACTATAATAAAATAGCCCTTGATACTTTTCAATCTATTATAGGTCGAAAAAATAATACAAAAGGCCAGTATGAGAAAAAGATTCATTCGAATCATTCTCTTCAAAATTTTACCTTATCCATGATCCTTTCAAAAATGATCGAGGATTTTGATGGATTAGTGGATCGGTCTAAAATTCGGGAAATTCAAGATGAGGTGATTAATCAAATAATTCATCAACATTATCAGGCGGATCATGGTATAATTTTAGAAAACGTTTTGCCTGATGGTTCTATTCAAGATTCTTTTGATGGTCGTTTGGTGAATCCGGGGCATGGTTTAGAGGCTTTATGGTTTTTATTGGATATTGCACACGAAAGAAAGGATCTGGTTTTAATGGAAAAGATTATTGCCATCATGCTTTCAACGATTGACTATTCTTGGGATAAGGAATACGGTGGTATTTTTTATTTTATGGATGTTTATCAAAAACCCCTTCAGCAATTAGAATGGAATCAGAAATTATGGTGGGTTCATATCGAGGCGATGATTGCTTTTGCAAAGGCCTACCAATATACGCAAAATAAGACCTGTTTAGCTTGGTTTGAAAAGATTCATGCCTATACCTGGATTCATTTTAGAGACCAGGAATATGGGGGAGAATGGTTTGGATATTTAGATCAATCAGGAAAAAGATTGCTTGATTTAAAAGGTGGAAAATGGAAAGGTTGTTTTCATGTGCCAAGAGGTTTATTGACCTTAGTACAAACTTTTGAAGCAATTTAACCTTTTATTCAATGTTCAGGAAATCCTCCATAATAGTTTTTATTTTACTTTTAAGCTTTATTGGTAAGGCACAAGAAAGCATCTTAAAAAAAGATGTTTTAGTAATTGGAGGTTCTGCCAGTGGGATAGCTGCGGGTATTCAATCGGCAAGATTGAAGGTACAAACCATTGTCGTAGAGGAGGGCCCATGGTTGGGAGGGATGTTAAGTTCGGCTGGAGTGAGTGCTATTGATGGAAATTATCAATTACCTTCTGGGATATTTGGTGAATTTACTCAGAAAATTTTCGATTTTTACGGTGGAAAAGATTCGGTAAAAACCGGTTGGGTTTCCAATATCTTATTTGAGCCCCAACGAGCAAATGCCATTTGGAAAGAAATGGTTGCACAGGAAAAGGATTTTTTAACCTTGGTGCATGGGTATCGATTGCAAAATCTCATTCTTGAGGGGAGGGTTGTTAAGGGGGCCATATTTCAATCTAAAACGAATGGGGAATCTTTAAAGGTATTTGCTAACCAAATTATCGACGCAACGGAATTGGGTGATGCAGCAAAAATGGCGGGTATTCCTTATGATATCGGATTGGAATCTTCTAATCTTACCGGAGAAAAAATCAATATTTTTGAATCAAAACCCATCATTCAAGATTTAACCTGGGTGGCGATTTTAAAAGATGAAGGCAAGAAGGCTAAAATGATTGATCGTCCTGCCAATTACGATCCGAAGGAATTTGATGGTTCAAATAAAGGGTTTTATTTTGATTCATCTCGGAAAAAGCCATTGGCAACAGCTGAGTCCATGTTGAATTATGGGAAACTTCCTCATGGAAAATACATGCTTAATTGGCCTATTTATGGGAATGATTTTTATGGGAATATGATTGATGCAAGTGAGGAGGAAAGGGAAAAAATCGCCTTTCAAGCCAAGCAACAAACTCTTCGGTTTATTTACTTTATACAACATGAATTAGGTTTTAAAAATCTTGGATTGGCTGAAGATGAATTTCCAACGGAAGATCATTTGGCTTTAATTCCTTATCATAGAGAATCACGGCGAATCCATGGTTTAGTTAGATTTCAATTAAATCATATTACTGATCCTTATCAATCTTCCCAACAACCCTTGTACCGGACGGGTTTTGGGGTAGGGGATTACCCCATTGATCATCATCATAAAAAGAATTTAGCGGCTCCCCAGCAATTGGAGTTTTTTCCAGTCCCTTCTTTTTCCATGCCTTTAGGAATTTTAGTTTCAGAAAATTCCAATATAATTATTGCTGAAAAATCCGTTTCTGTTTCGAATGTGGTGAATGGAACAACTCGTTTGCAACCTTGTGTGGTTCAAATCGGACAAGCCGCTGGGGCTTTAGCTGCCCTGGCCTTTCAAGAAAAAATAGCTCCCCAGGAAGTAAATATTCGTCAAATTCAAGCTATTTTATTGGATGCCGGGCAAATTATACAGCCTTATGTGGATGTCCCAAAAAGTCATCCACAATTCAAGGCTATTCAAAAGATTGGATCTACGGGCCTGATCCAGGGAATTCCAGTACCTGGCCAGTGGGAGAATTATACCTATTTTTTTCCTGAATCCTTGGTTGAAACCACTATTTTTTTGAATACCTTAGAGGAAAGATTTTCGCTTAAAGAGGAATGGAATTTCGGAAAATATTTAAAATTTCAGGATTTAATCAATATTTTGAATTACTTGTCCATAAAGCAAAAAGAAGAAGCTTGGGAGAAGGTGATAAAAGAGGAATTAGCAATTTCTGGTTTTGATCCCTTTATTCCTCAAAGACCTGTAAAAAAGGTAGAATTAGCGCATATCTTGGATGGCTTGGGATTCTTCGAATTATTTGATTGTGATATTTACGGAAATTATTCCAAAAAATAAAGATGGGATTAAGTACGATTGATTTAGGGATAATCATTTTTTACGGATTAATCATATTCGGGCTAGGAATCTATTTTTCAAAATTAAAATCAACGCAAAACTTAAAGGGCTATTTCATGGGAGATAATGAAATGGCCTGGTATTGGCTAGGCTTAAGCAATAGTAGTGGCATGTTTGATATCAATGCGATTTCTTGGCGTTTAGCGATGCTTTTAATTTATGGGGTTCAATCCTTATGGATTCCTTGGATTTGGCCTGTTTGGAACCAGATTTTCTTGATGATTTTTTTATCTACTTGGCTGAGAAGGAGTGAGGTTATGACGGGAGCAGAATGGATGCGGTTTCGTTTTGGAGATGGTTTGGGTGGAAAATTAAGCCATGGAATTATCGTGTTATTTGCCTTGTTTGAGGTGATACTTTCCATCGGTTCCTTTTTCAAGGGTATTGGTGGTTTAGCGGCTGCATTATTACCTAATTTAAATTTTAGCTTCCTTTGGGGTTTAGAATTAAGCTCAGCTAATACTTATGCCATTATTATTTGTTTGATTACCACCATTTATTCTATCAAAGGGGGAATTTACAGTGTTATTGCCACGGAGGTTCTTCAGTATTTTATCATGATAATTTGTTGTTTGGCGATTTTTATTTTAGGTTATTCCTCTGTGGATTGGGCGACCGTCTCCATCAAAATACCGGCAGGTTGGTTAGACTTTTTCCCTAAAAAAGAAATTGCCTACGAATGGATGTTTCCTGCAGAATTATTGAATAAGGAATTAATTTCAAACGGATTTCAAGTGATGGCAGGTTTATTGGGTATCATGATTGCCAAGGGGCTTTTGGCAAGTTTAGCGGGCCCTGTTCCTGGGTTCGACATGCAAAGGACCCTAAGTACCAAATCCCCAAAGGAAGCAGCGAAAATGTCGGCTTTTACAATTTTGGTTCTTTTCAGTCCTTTATATATGATTATTGGGGGGTTTGCCGTGATGGCCTTGAGTGCTTTTCCTGATCTATTAAATTCGGTTGAACGAGTGGAGGAGGTCTTTTTTCAACTCATTCTAAATTTACCTACTGGTTTAAAAGGATTAATTATTGCTGGATTACTCGCAGCTTTTATGTCCACCTTTTCAGCTTTTGTCAATGTCGGACCTGCGTATTTTGTCAATGATTTAATTAAACGCTATATCTATCCCGAAAAGTCTTCGATTTTTTATGTAAGATTTGCTAAGCGGTTTACTTGGTTTTTAGTTTTTGGGGGAATCTATATTGGCACCCAAGTAGATTCACTTAACTCAATAATTATATTTATTACATCCGCATTTTACGGGGCTTATGTAGCCCCGAATGTTTTAAAATGGGTTTGGTGGAAATTCACAGGATTTGGCTATTTTCTAGGGATGTTATTGGGAATGATTTCGACTTTATTCAGTACCGATTTATTGGGTTATATGTCGAATATTTTCCCAATTTTCAAGGATTTTTTAGCTATTCAAACGAATTATTTAGTCAGTTTTTTTATCATCTTTACCTTTTCCTTATTGGGATCAATTATTGGGACGATTTGGGGGCCGAAGGATGACCCAAACATTGCCAAACAGTTTTATTTAAAAACCCGACCATGGGGATTTTGGAAGCCAATTTATTTGAAATTAGGTATTCCTCCAAATAATTCCTTTGCTGCTGATATGCTGAAATGTTTTATAGGCATTATTTGGCAGATGTCTTTGATTGCATGGCCGATTTATGCCATTTTTCGCAAGTGGGAGCTTAGCTTTGCTTTTATCTTAAGTTTTCTAATCGCTTCATTAATTTTGTATAAATTTTGGTTTAAAAAATTATAAAATGAATCATTTTAAAGGGATTACTGCCACATTTATTGATGAGATTTCTCACGATATTCCACACCAAAATTGGGGCCCCAAAGAATGGGATTTGGATTTTCAGGCCATGAAATCCATGGGAATAGATACGGTAGTTCTTATTCGTTCTGGTTATAAAAAAATTCTCACCTATCCTTCTAAATATCTGATTCAAGAATATGGTTGCCACCGTCCGCCGGTTAATTTGGTTGATTTGTTTTTGCAACTATCTGCCCTTTATGAAATGGATTTTTATTTTGGTTTATACGATAGCGGTTATTATTGGGAAACAGGTGATTTTTCAAAAGAGATTCAAACCAATCGTTATGTAATTGATGAAATAAATGAACAATATGCCAATCATCCTAATTTCAAGGGTTGGTATATTTCTACGGAAATTTCTCGAAAGACAAAAGGGGCCATTGAGGCCATTTTTCAATTAGGGAAACAATGTAAGGAAGCCAATTCGGATACTAAAATATTGATTTCCCCCTGGATGGATGGCATCAAAGCAGTGGATGCTCATCAATCAATAATCACCAAGAACGAGGGTATTACTTTAAAACAGCATGAATCTGAATGGGATGAGATTTTTTCTGGAATTCATTCCATGGTGGATGTGGTGGCATTCCAAGATGGTCATGTAGAGATTCATGAATTAGCCGATTTTATGCGGGTCAATCAAGCATTAGCAAGAAAATATCAGATGGAGCATTGGACGAATACCGAAACGTTTGATCGCGACATGCCCATTAAATTTTTACCCATCAAATTTGAGAAGTTAATGCATAAAATCAATATTGCCAATCAGGTTGGAGTAGAAAAGATTTTAACCTTTGAATTTTCCCATTTTATGAGTCCCAATTCCTCCTATTTATCAGCTAAACATTTATTTAATCGTTATTTGGAATATTATGAAAACTAAATTTTTATCTGCTTTAATCATTTTGGGTTTGGTTACTAATTGTAAATCTACAGGCCCCGATTCTTTAAATAATCCCAATCCAGTTAGTCCGAATCCTGTGGAGACCCCTAAAGTCTTGGAACTTCCCAAAAGTGATTTTAGGGGAGTATGGGTAACGAATGTGGGGAGTGAAGCCATGAAGAATGAGGCGAATATTCAAAAATTGATAAACAATTGTCAGAAGTTTGGGATAAATAATATTTATGTTGTGGTTTGGAATAAGGGACTAACCATGTACCCAAGTAAGGTTTTGGAGGAATATATTGGAATCAAACAAGATCCAAGTTATAATAATTTTGATCCCATTGCCACCATCATTAAGTTGGCTCATCAGAAGGAAATTAAGGTACATGCTTGGTTTGAGTTTGGATTTTCTTTTGCCTATAATGATCCTTCCAGTATTTGGATTCAGCGTTATCCTACTTGGTTGGGGAGGGATTCCAAAAGAGATATTTTAATGAAAAATAATTTTATGTGGTGGAATGCCCTAGATCCTGAACCGCAGAATTTCTTGCTTAAATTAATCGAAGAAGTTATTACGAATTATGATATTGATGGAATTCAGGGGGATGATCGTTTGCCGGCCATGCCTTCTGAGGGCGGTTATGATGAAAATTCACAAGCAATGTATTTTGCGGAAAAAAATACTCTTCCACCGGCTAATACGAAGGATCCTGATTGGATTCAGTGGCGTGCAGATAAATTAAGTCAGTTTGCGAAAAAGATTTATACGAGAGTAAAGGAATTAGATTCAAAGCTTATCGTTTCTTGGGCACCTGGAATTTACCCTTGGGCCAAAAATGAATATTTACAAGATTGGCCAGCTTGGTTGAGAGGTGGCTATGCGGATTATATTATTCCTCAATTATATCGCTATAAATTAGAAGATTATAAGGCAATAACTGATCAATTGGTTGCTGAATTTAATCAGGAGGATTTAAAGAAAATTTATGCAGGTGTTTTAACCGGTTTAGGAGGAGGTTACCGAATCGAGGATCAATTACTGTTGGACATGATCAATTATCATCGATCGAAAGGGCTGAATGGGGAAGTGTTTTTTTATTATGAATCCTTTAATCGTTAATGAGTTATGAGTTATGAGTTATGAGCTATGAGTTATGAGTTATAAGTATTTTAGTAAGTTCATAGTTCATACAGCGCGGCTGCCGGCTCATAACTCTTTTATTGAGTAATTGAAATAATCCTTCGTTTGACTAACAATATAATTGGCAACATTTTTTCCGAGGTTTTCACCCTCTACGATGGCGTCCATATAATGAATTCCACCATAAAATCGGGATATACAAGCTTCTGCAGCAGCCTGTTTAAAAGACTTAAATTTTCTAGTTTTCAGTCCGAATTCTTCTTCTGAATTATCTTTAAACCTAAAATTATCTCCAAAAATTTCTGTTAATAGGATGGCTGCAGAGGTCGAGACAACCGAATGCCCAGATACATATTCAGGGAATGGAGGAGTTTGAAGCAAAGGTTTCCAGGTAGGATCGATATATTGGTTGATAATGGTTTCCGGGCGAATCCTGTCTGACCGGTATTTTTCATCCCAACAGGCTACAAAAGAATCATGAAGGGTAACCGATACGATAGTATGGGTGAAAATGGTTTTTTCTATGGGTAATTTCTTTTTAAGACACGCGATGCCTGTGATGCCAATCCAATGCCCTCCCGGAGAGATTTTTTTTAAACCAAATTCAATATGACCAATTTGAGAAATGGCATAAGGATTGCAATCCCAAAAGGAAGCAATCGTATTTTTCTTTTTGTTGTTTTCTTCTACTACTTCCTTGACGGCCACGGTAATTTGATAAAATTCTGAATCAGGATTTATATTGAATTCAACTGGCCTTTTGGTTTTAAATTGGTCAGGATTTTTTAGGAAAAAGGTTTTCACTGTTTTCCAATGGGGTTCCACTGGGGCCATAAAGGCTGGAGGTGTGGGTTGCCAATAACCAAGGCCCCTTTTGGGGGTATATCGTTTTAAATTATTTAATTGAAGAAAGCCGTCATTATTTGCATAATGTAAAATACCATTTCCTATTTTTTCTGCTAAAAGAATTTCCTTTTCTGTTAATAGATTTTTAAGTGAATCCCTGGTTTGGTTGAGTTTTTGTCCGGAAGGAAGGATTTTTGAAGCTGTATAAATCATTGAATAAATGGGGCAATCTCCTGATAGGGATTTGCCTATCTCCTCATTTTTTTCAAAGGAAATTGGGGTGATGTTTGAGAAACTCGGATAGGATTTAGGGTCATTATAGGCCAAGGTCTCATAGGCTGCCAAGGTGCAATAGGAATAATACCTGGCTGCCGCCACGGGTGAGGTAACATCAAAGATCATGATATCCGTAATTTTTTTTAATTCTCGAATAAAATCTTTTGAATCTCCAGCATTCAGTTGGAAAGTTATAAGCCAAAAATACAAGCTAGTTAAAATAAATTTTTTCATTTTAATTGAATGACTAAAGGTTTGGAATTATTGATTCCTACCAGGATTCTTGAACCACTTAGCCAATTGAATGATCTTATTGCACCTTTAATAGAAATTCCAGTTTTTGATTCCGGTACATAATCAAAGGTTTTATTGTTATTCCCTTTTAAAAAAGTACCGAAACTGGCGTCACAACGGCCGGTTCTTACTCGGTTAAATTCAGTATTTCCCCCTAATAAAACATCTTTTATCCCATCCTTGTCAAAATCTTCTACCAATATGGCAAAAGTTGAGGAAAAAGTGGCTTCTATTGGGAAATGTCTTATTTCAAAATGCCCATCGATGTTTTCAAACCAAACAGTTTCCATAAAATCGGCCGTCAATTTCCGACTTTTACTTAAATTTTTGTCTGAAAAGATTTCTTCCATGGTTTGATTGGAGAAGGTTTCATACTTGACATATTTTTTTCGAAGGCCAATGATTTGGTCGGTCAGTTCATCTCTTGACAAGGCTGGATAAGACTTTCCTTGAATATAGTAGCACCAAATAGGATCGATAAAGCCGTTGGAATCAAAATCTTCGTAAAATAATTCCATTGGTTCTTTTTTTGTGGGTTTAAATTGATTATTCAAGCCCCAATTTCCCATGATGATATCTAAGTCCCCATCTTGGTCGAGGTCATTTACCTCCAGACAATTCCACCAACCTCGATAGTTTTCTGTGAAAAATGTTTGGGTTAATTCTTCAAACTGATGGTCATGATAAGAAAATATTTTTGGATTATTCCAATCTCCGATAATCATTAATTCCATTTTGCCATCCCCATTGAAATCGGCAATTTTGGCATCTGTTACCATGCCTAAATTTTCTAAGAAAGGCGCGTGAATTTGGGTAAATTTTCCTTTTGAATAATTCGCTAATAGTAGGCTAGGTGGGGCTATAGGAAATTCTCCTTGTTTTACCCGAGAGCCGACAAAAAGGTCTAAATCTCCATCCTCGTCATAATCCCAAGGGACTACGACAGATCCGGCATAGGAATCTTTGGGTAAATCATCCCTTAATTCGAAGGTGCCATTTTGATTGATATAGAGTCTGTCTTCTAAGGGAAGACCTGAGTCTTTGGTTCCAAAACCTCCTGAAACGACGTATAAATCTTCGTCGCCATCTCCATCTGCATCGAAAAAGGCCGCATTGGTATCTTCAAAGTACGCGGAATTTCTAAAGGCAGGCTGGTTGGAAGAAGAAAATTTCCCATTTTCCAATTGAATTAACAATTCGGGGGCTTGTCCTTCTGGCCCACCAATGAATAAATCCTCTAGCCCATCTTGGTTGATGTCAATTTTTTTAATTTTGGGGCCATGGTAAGAAACCATATAAGGCATGAGAGGTTGAACCTTAAAATCATTTACCAAGAGCTCCTTATGGCTATATTTTAGGGTATCTGTTCTTATCTGAAAAAGGTTTTTTTCTCCAATAGGAGAGGGTAGATTGCCCTGACCTTTTTGAATCTCAATGGATTGATTAACAGGAATATTTTTATATACCTCTGTACTTAAATCAGGCCAATAAACTTGCATGGAATCAATTTTTTTGTTTCCTAAACCAAAATGCAGTGGAATGAAATTGCCGGATTCAAATCCATGGGTAGTTTCTAAACTTCGGATTAATTTTTCTTGACCTGAAAAGATTGTTACGACCGTTCCTATGGCCATTGGTTGAGGCTTTATTTCAATAAAATCATTTGAGTTAAAAAGAAGATTGGATTGATTTTCGAAGATTTTAGCCGTTTGATTCATGCAATTGACAATGATTTCCAAATCCCCATCATTATCTAAATCAGCATAGGTTGCTCCATGCGAAAAATCTGTTCCTTCTAGTCCATCTTCTATCGTTCTATTTTCAAATTGGTAATTTCCTTGGTTGATAAATAAATAGTTTTGAAGAGGAGTAGAAACCACTTCCTGAAGGATAGTAAACATGGAATTATCCGATTTTCCTTCCAAATATTTCATTCGTTCATCGACATAAAACTTCATAAAATCCCGATTGATCATATCTCTTCCATAGCCATTGGTCACATAGATATCGTTTAATCCGTCATTATTGAAATCTGCAATTAGTGGTGACCACGACCAGTCCGTATTAGAAATTCCCGCTAATTGGCCGATTTCACTATAGGTTCCATTTCCATTATTTAGTTGGAGCATATTTCTCATGGATTGATGATGAAATCCATTCAGAACCATATTATTATATACCTCAAAATTATCTGGGGCATATATCAGTTTTTGTCTCTTATTGTCTTCTGGAAGCATGTCTAAAGTTAGGATATCCATTAAACCATCGTTATTTATATCACCAGCATCTACTCCCATTGAAAAATTTGAAATATGAGATATTTGTGATTTTAAAACATTGGTAAAAGTTCCATCCTGATTATTTAAATACAGGTAATCTTCTTCGACATAATCATTGGTTACATAGATGTCTGGCCATCGATCCTGATTAAAATCTTCAATGACTAAGCCCAAACCATAGCCAATAGGATTCGAGAGAATTTTAGCTTTTTCCGTGATATCTTGAAATTTTCCACCTTGATTTTCATAAAGTCTATCTCCTGCATCCCGATCAATCTGAGCTTTTACATAGGCAGCGTTGAAATTTCTAAACTGTTTGGTATTGTGGTTCAAGACGAAAAGGTCCAGATCTCCATCTTTATCAAAATCAAAAAATGCTGATTGACTGGTATAACCGTCATCATCAATACCGTATTTTGCAGCCTCTTCTTTAAAGCTTAAATCTCCTTGATTAATAAATAATTGATTTTTTCTTTTATTTCTTGAAACATGGCCAGAGAAGGAGATATAAATATCCAATAATCCATCTTGATTGATATCCACCAAATTTACGCCGGTTTTCCAGCCTTCTTCACATTCAATTCCAGCCGATTTGCTGATATCCTGAAATTCTAGTTTTCCTTTATTGAGGTAGAGTTTATTTTTTCCTTGATTGGATACAAAAAATAAATCTATCAATCCATCATTATTAAAATCTCCTGCTGCAACTCCTGCACCGTTAAAAAAATATTCGTAAGTGATGATATTTTCTTCTGGTTTTTCCACCAATTTATTTTCAAAATAAACCGAGGATTTTTCAGGAGGAAGGGCTTTAAATAATTGAGCTTTTGATGAAAATCCAGTGAGTATTAATAGGTAAAAAACTAATTTTCTCATATCTTATAACAAAACAAGGAGGATAAAATCCTCCTTGTTTAAATATATAAAAAACAACCAAAATTTACAATTTTAGTAATAATTATTATTGGTTATTTTCCACCGTCCCACCATACTTTTACGTCCATTTCATCGCCTCCCATTCTGGAAACGGCTGCTGCGTAATTAGCGGGGTTGGAGCTAATTTCATTTTCCCAATAACGTAATCTTCTAGGAATACCATTAATTTGATTATATCTATCCGGATCAGCTGTTGGGGTTAAGATTGGGAAACCAGTTCTTCTCCAATTAGACCATGACTCGATATCGTTTAGCCATGTTGCTGCCCAATATTCTTCGCCAATTAAACGAAGTTTATCGTCATTGGAAGCAGTGGCAAAACCTCTTGCTTGAATATAATCATTGATTTGATCAGCAGATCTTGCAAAAGTAGCATCGAATGCCGTCCAAGCGGTAATGGCTGCTGTAACCCCACTGGCAAATTTTGCTGAAGCATCGCCACTGATCCATCCTTTCACCATAGCTTCTGCAGCCATTAATTCTGTTTCAGCAAAAGAGATTAAATAATATGGGTCTTCCCAATCAAGATATTTAATATTCAACATAGAGAACATAGTTCTACCAACACCTGGGGTATTGTAAGTAGCTATTTGATCAGCGGTCAATACACCACTCGACAATAAAGTTACCCCTGTATAACCATTTGGCATACCGATTTGTGCTTCTGGGTCGGTATTCCAGGTTGCTGGGTTAGTTGGGTCTCCAGTTCCACCAGAAATAATCATCAATCTTGGGTCATTATTGGTCTTCATCCAATCAATAAAGGTTTTTGAAATCTTACAATCTCTTGAATATTTATAGGTATTCCAATAACCGTCATTTAACCCATTTCGGTTAAATCCTTGAGGACCATTTAAATATTTAATTGTACCATTATCATCATTAGATGAGAATGTGCCAGAATTATAAGCCTCAGTGAAAACCGCCTGAGCAGTACCAGGGTCTACCTTCGACATACGCATGGCTGCTCTCATGATTAAGGCATTAGCAAATTTTTTCCATTTTGCAATATCCCCACCATATACAACATCCTGGGCTCCTAATCCTTTTGCAGAAGACGATAATTTATCTCTGGCCGCTTTAACATCTGCTATAATTTTTCCATAGATATCCTTTTGTGGCTCATAAGCAGGGAACCAGTTGACCTCATCTTGAAGACCATATCCTGCTTGGCTATAAGGAATGTCTCCATGAATATCAGTCATTCTATGTAAATCAAATGCTCTCATAATAGTAGAGACAGCATTTACATTGGCTAATGAAGGAACATCTTTTGTTTGTTCAATAACATTAGAAAGTCCTTTCATAACATTGGTAAAATGCGTTTCCATATAAGCCCCTGAATATTGGGAATTATAAAAGTATTTGTCTCCACTAAAATAACCTGCTATGGAAGCAGTATGTTGAATCATGGTGGCAGAATATAACATATTTGTTCGAGTATTCTCGTATTCACCACCAATTGCAAGAATGGACCTAGACATCACATAGGAAGGATCCATCTCCGTTACGGCATTTTTATTAACGTTTAATTCAGCTAATTTATCTGCATCGCAACCGAATAGCAGCCCAGCCGTAAGAATTAAAGTACTTATTTTTTTAATATTATTTTTCATAATCATGCTCTATTTAAAAAGTTGCGCTAATATTTACCCCTAGGTTTCTAGTTTGTGGCATAGCAAAGAATTCTAATCCTTGTGCATTACCTGAAACCGTATAACCAGACTCTGGGTCGATATTTGGAACCTTAGAATACAATAATCCTAAGTTTCTACCCACTAAAGAAATATTTAGAGATTGTACCGGTGTATTTCCTAATAATTTTCTAGGAACAGAATATTTTATAGAAATTTCTCTCAATTTCGCAAATGTCGCGTCATAAACGATATTTTCTGTGATTGATCGATAGGCACCCCAATAATTATCCACGTTTTCTTTCGGGATTGTCATGTTAAGAGGAGTATTAGTCTCTGCATTATTTGCAAATAATAAACCTGAAATGGTTAAATCATTATCTCTTCCATTTAAAGTCTCTTTGTGTAAACCTGCGCCATAAGCGTACCAATTTGTACCCGAGAAGATGGATCCTCCACTTCTAAAGTCAATTAGCATGAATAAACTCAAGTTTTTATAAGAGAAAGTATTAGAGAAACCTCCAGAAATTGGCTGACGTCCAAATCCTAAAAGTTCAGGGGTTGCTGATCTTACTGGATAACCATTGGCATCATAATAAGGAGTTCCATCAGCAGCTCTTCTCCACTTATATCCATAAATAGCTCCTAATTGCTCACCCAAGACGTGACGAATACGCTCACCACCTCTTACCCGAGACTCATCCAAATTCAAGAATTCAATTGGCTCACCTTTCGAATTATTTCCTAAATTAACTGCTTTAGAGATATTATTTGAATAATTCAATGAAGTATTCCATTTAAATGAATTTTGATCAATAATAGTAGCATTAATCAATAATTCAACTCCTTTATTGTTTAATTCTCCAATATTAACTTGAGTAGATCCAAATCCAGAGGTTGCTGAAATCCCTGCATTTAAGATATCGTTGGTTGTGGTTCTATTATAAACCGCCACATCCACTCCTAAACGATTGTTTAAGAATCTAAAATCTCCACCAAATTCAAATTCAGTTGAAGTATATGGTTTTAAGTTTGGATTAGGAATCGATCCATTGTTGATTTGTCCTAAATTAGCAGTTCCATGAGGAGCAGATAATAAACCATAGGTCAGATTCAAAGCATACGGATTTGGTCCACCACCTCCAACTTGCGCCCAAGATGCTCTTAATTTAGCAAAAGAAATAGCCTCTGGTAATTCAATTGCATCCGATAAAACAATACTACCACCAACAGAAGGATAGAAAGCTTTATTATTTTCTGGTGATAAAGTAGAGAATTGATCTTGTCTTGCTGTCACATTTAAAAAGGCAAAGTTTTTATAACCTATATTAGCTGATCCAAAATATGAATTTTGTCCTAATTGGCTTAGTCCAAATTGACCGGATGCAGCTTGCACGTTGGTAACAGAAGCAAAGAATGGAACAACTAAATTATTTCCACCTAAACCTTTATTTTCGCTTTCTCTAATCCATTGAGAAGTTCCCAACAAATAATCAACATTAAAATCGCCAAACGCTTTTTCCCCACCTATGAATAAATCATAATTGTTTTGGAATAATTTTTGGAAAGATTCATTATAATCTCCTAAAGGCTTATAGGCAGTTCCATACGCTTCAGACGATGCATTATCACGAAGAGTGAAATCTGTACCAACACGGCCCATAACATATAACCAATCCGTAAAATCATATTGAATCGAGAAATTACCAACTAATCTATTGGAAATATCTCTTCTATAGAATTGATAAGCCGCCCAATAAGGGTTTGTAGAGAATACGTTTCCTTGGTATCTTAATTCGGTCCCATCTTCTTTTGCGCCAAATTTATTTGGGTCACCTTTGATGACATCAAAAGGAATATTAGCCGGGTGTGCAATCATCATAAAGTTTGCATTACCTGGTGTATCGGATAATCTTGGTCTGTTTTTTGCGTCTTGAATGGTATACTGAGCAGAGGCCTTGATGGTAAACTTATCTAATTTCGAGTTCACATTCAAGGAAGCAGTGCGTCTAGTAAAAGAAGCATTTGGCATAATATCCTTGTTACTCATATCGGAAAGAGAGAAACGATAATTTCCAGATTCATTTCCTCCTGAGAAAGCTAAGGTATTATTGAAAGTAGTAGACGGTTGATAAAAATCAGCGATGGTTTGTCCTAAGTGTGAATAAGGACGAGAAACACCGTCGAACTGAATAGTATTCGAACCATCATATTTTGTACCCCAAATGGAAGTACCTGAATTCAATGCATCATCTGCATTGGTGAATTTGGCTCCATTGATACCTTGACCGTAGGTTTTTTGGAAGTCGGTATTATCAATTACCTGATCAATAGTAGTATTTGAATTAAAGGATACACCAATTCCTTGTCTTGCAGATCCAGACTTGGTGGTTACTAAGATAACTCCATTAGCCGCTCTTGCTCCATAAAGGGCTGCTGCCGTATTTCCTTTTAATACCGAAAGGCTTTCAATGTCATCCGGATTGATCATGGATAATCCATCACCAGCGTCATTACCACCCCAAAGACCTGCTTGTCCGAAATTACCTGTTTCAATAGGCACCCCGTTTACAACCACCAATGGTTGGTCATTTCCACCTAATGAGGAACCTCCACGAATAGTGATTCTGGTAGAACCTCCCGCACCGGATGCCGGTGGTGAAATGTTCACACCAGCCACCTTTCCAGTTAAGGCATTACCCAAATTGGCAGTTCTAGATTCTACAAATTTAGAACCATCTACCTGAGTAACCGAATAGGCAAGGGCTTTCTTTTCTCGAGACATACCAAAGGCTGTCACAACCACCTCGGATAGTTCAGATTGGTCTTGATCCAGTGAAATGGTTAAATTAGTTTGGTTTCTAACCGTAACGGTTTTTGAAGTATAGCCAATGGAGGATACGTTTAAACTTGCCCCCGAGGCAACAGATAAACTGAAATTACCATTGGCATCTGTAGCAGTTCCACTGGTCGTTCCATTTACCTTAATTGAAGCACCAGGCAATCCTTCGCCTGAACTTCCATCGACTACTCGTCCCGTTAATGAAACGGTTTGAGCATACATGAATTGCGATACCAATAAAAGTATAACAAATCCAGTTAATTTGTAAAAAATTTTCATAACCTAATTTTTAAATTGACATTTTTTTAAGTTGTATTAAGTTGTATTAAGTTGTATTAATCATAATATTAGGAAATTTAAATTAAATAATAAAAAATTTTAGTAATTAATTTAAATTATTAATATTTTTTAGAAATAAATTGCCGATTATCGTTCTGCACAATGACGAATTGGAAAAATTCTATTTTATTTTCTTTTTCGAATATTTATTTATTTTAAATTGGGATTCTTTATTTTTGTAAAAAAAAATTCATGCGAATTGGTTTTTGGATAGGTTTTACGCTTTTTCATTGTCTCATTTTGTGGTATGTTCTGCAGTTTTCACCTATGGAACAAATAAGCATGATCAATACCACTCATACTGAATTTGGAGACCAACTTTTTTTACTTCTTTCTTTTTCTGCTGAAATTGTTTTTCCCCTCGGACTTTCCTTATATACCTTTGTAAAAAAAAGAGATTCTTTAATCCCACTTATACTAACCTATTTGAGTGTTACCTTCGTCATTCAATTTATGAAACTGCAACTATTTCCTGATTTTGCCAGACCCGATCTATATTTTTCAAATCAAAGCATCGATTTTTATAAGATAAAAGGACAAATTATTCATCAAAGAAATTCCTTTCCAAGTGGCCATACAGGAGCCGCCTGGTGGATTGTTTTTTGGTTGGTACAATTTTTTGCAAAAAATAATTTTCAAGCCTTTTTATTTTGCCTTTACGGTTTTGGCGTGGCACTTTCTCGGGTATATCTTTTTCAACATTTTCCAGTAGATACCTTGGCAGGTGGAATTATTTCCATTGGGATTGCTTATATTAGCCTAAAATTTTATCAGAAAAAATATGCTTAGAATTTGGATTAATAACCACTCAATTAAATTTTGGGTGATTATCTCCTTTCTTTTATTTATTTTACCACTAGGAGAATCGTATTTATTTGATTGGGACGAAATAAATTTTGCGGAAAATGCGCGTGAAATGATTCATTCCAAAAATTTTTTGGCAGTTCAATTAAATTTTGAACCTTTTTTTGAAAAACCCCCGCTTTTTATTTGGCTCCAAACCCTGAGTTTTAACCTTTTTCAGATATATTCCGGCTCCCCCTTGGTTTCCATGGAATTTGCAGCAAGATTCCCTAATTCCATTATCGGGGTTTTAACAATTTTATCTTTATTTTTGATTGGAAGAAAAACCATTAATACCAATTTTGGCCATTGGTGGTCCTTTTCTTATTTAGTGGCACTAGCCCCCCATATTTATGCAAGTTCTGGGATTATTGATCCTACTTTTAATCTATTCATTTTCCTTTCTTTGTATTTTACTTGGCTCTCAGTTCATCATAAAATCTGGCAAAATACCCTTTTAGCCGGTTTCATTCTTGGTCTGGCCATGCTAACAAAAGGACCAGTTGCTTTATTGATTTGGGGACTTACCGCCTTATTTTATGCAATTTTTCGATTTAAGTCCATTCCAAATTTCCTAAGCCTGGCCGTCCGAGGACTTATTTTGGTTTTTTTGGCTTCAACCTTATTTTTTTCTTGGTATTATGCCCTTTCCATCAAATATGGATGGGTTATTTTTGAGGAATTTATTCAATATCAGATTCGATTACTCACGACCGGAGATGCAGGGCATGGTCAACCGTTTTACTATCATTTTTTTGTACTATTATTCGTCGTATTTCGCATCT
>CAZXZK010000003.1:24209-33139 GCA_964645295.1 uncultured Cytophagales bacterium
CCAGAATTATTCAAATTTAAGAAAATAAAAACCTTGCTGAATCTTCCAGAACAAGATTTTGATGCCCTTATGCGGATTTTATTCTGGACGGTCTTGATTTTATTTTCTTTGGTAAAAACTAAAATCATTCATTATTCGTCTATGTGTTGGATTCCAATGACGTTCATCGGAGCTAAAATTTTATATCAATACCAAAACGAAGGGAAACGTTTTAGCTGGCCAATAAAAGGATTTAGTCTTCTAATTGGTTTAATTCTTTCCATCTTGTTTTTAGCCTTACCTTATATTGGGCAACATGCTGGGAAATTAACGTATTTGATCCAAGACAGTTTCGTTAAGGGAAATTTAAAAGCCCCTGTATTTTGGCCCAATTGGATTTATGGTATTGGTATAATTATGCTGATCACCCTTTTGTCCCTTGGTTTTATTCTATTGAATAAAGGCGTAAAATGGATTGTTTTTTGGTTTATAAGTTTTATTGGAGTAAGTACCCTTATTTCAACCACCCTTTTTTCTAAAATTGGGGCTTATACTCAAGGAAGTTTAATTGATTTTTGTGAGTCAAAGGCCTTTCAAAAGGTTTATGTAGAAACTTTAGGGTTCAAATCTTATGCTCCTTACCTTTATTTTCAAAAACAAGAAAAAGGCCCTTCCGCAGAAGAAATATTAGAAGCAAAATCCTTGGATCGCCCCGCTTATTTCATAATGAAAAATAATGCCCCAGATTCTCTAAAATACCATCCTAATCTTAGATTCATCCGGGAGGAAAACGGATTTTTGTTCTTTAAAAAGAAATTAATCGAAGAAGAAATCAGCTTCTAATTGGGCGTTTTCATCCGAGTCAGAACCATGAACCGCATTCGATGTCATGGATTTAGCATATTTCTTTCGAATGGTTCCTTCCTCAGCTTTTTCTGGATTGGTATTCCCAATTAACCTTCGGTAATCCTCCACGGCATGATCTTTCTCTAGAATCATGGGGATAATCTCACCTGAGGTCATATATTCGATTAAATTATCAAAAAATGGCTTGCCTTGGTGAATGGAATAAAAGCGCTCTGCCTCTGATTTACTTAATTTAACTTTTTTTAACTGAATAATTTTAAATCCTGCTTTTTCAATTTCTTCGATAATTGGTCCAGTAAATCCGTCTATAATGGCTTCTGGCTTAATCATTGTGAAGGTTCTTTTTCCCATAGTGATTTTCTAAATTTTCTCAATATAGAGATAACGAATAAGAATTCACAATATTTGATTATCTTTGTGATTCATTAACCCATAAATTAAATACATGATCCGCAGCCTCGTTCAAAAGGGTGTTCAATTTGAAAAAAATCAGTCGGCTTTAGTTCTTGCCCATCATAGTCCAGACGGAGATGCCATAGGTTCTATCTTATCGTGTGGTTTGTATCTTCGCAAAAAAGGCCTAAATGTTCAATTTGTCTCTCCATCTGAGGTTCCAGCCTATTTAAAATTTCCCCAGTTTTCAGAAGAAATTATCAATTTTGAATCCAATTCTTCTCAGATTCATTGGGATGGGTTAGATTATATTTTTTGCCTAGATTTCTCTCATATAAAACGTTCAGAGGGAATGCGAGCATTAATAATGAATTCCCCGGCAAAGAAAATTTGTATAGACCACCATAAAAATCCGGAAGATTTTGCTGATTATTTCTATCACGATGATACGGCTGCTGCAACATGTGAATTGATTTTTCGTTTAATAGAAGAATTAGGTGATTTGGATTTAGTGGATGAGTCGATTGGAGAAGCCATTTATTTAGGGATGATGACGGATACTGGTTCATTTAGACATCCATCCACCTCAGCCCGTGTGCATGAAATCGCCGCTTTTTTAATCAAGAAAGGAATTGATTTCAACCGAGTGCATCGAAAGGTAGAGGATTCATCAAGCTTTGAAAGTTTGAAATTTCTGGGAGATACTCTTTATAACCACCTTTTCCATTTAGAGGAATATCGCTTGTCGGTCACCCTTTTAAGCAAAGATTTACAAAAAAATTATGGCTTAAAACCAGGAGATACAGAAGGTTTGGTAAACTATGGTTTAAAGATAAAAGAATGTATTTGGACGATCCTTCTAAAAGAAGAGGCCAACGGTGTCAAATTCTCCTTCCGATCAGTGAAAGGGTTTGAAGTACATGAATTTGCAGCGGCTCATTTTAATGGAGGTGGACATCCCAATGCATCTGGAGGGAAATTGTCGAATATGAGTTTGGTAGAGGCCTTTGATTTCTTAAAGGAAGTATTACCTTTGCAAAGTGAAAAAATAAAAAATTTTAAAATTGATTAATACATAATGAAAAGAAATTTAATTCTACTTGCCTTGATTTCTGTTGGATTCGTGGCTTGCAACAATCAAAAAATTGAAATTATTGATGGCGTGAAATTACAGGTTCACTCCCACGACCCCAATGCAGAAAAATTACAGGACGGAGATATTGTTTCTTTTGATGTTCAAATTTTGAATCATGCAGATTCTTTGTTGCAAGACTCGCGTGACCAAGGTAGACCAGGTAGAGCCCTTATTCGTGCAAACGATATTCCTGGTACTTTCAAAGGCACCTTTGATATGGGATTAAGATTATTATCGGTAGGTGATAGCGCAACGATTTATGTACCAATCGATTCATTAATGGCCATGTCACCAGAACCTCCCCCTCCATTTTTGAAAAAAGGAACGGATCTGAGATATGTTGTCAAAGTCTTGGCAAGACAAACCGAAGAAGAATATAAAGCAGAACTAGCCCAAGAGCAAAAGAAAAATGAGGAAGAAGCCATAGAAAGAGGAAAAACACAGCCTCAAGATATTCAAGATTTTATTGCCAAATCCGGACAAAAATTTTCTCAATCTAAATCCGGATTATTCTATCATTTAGATAGAAAAGGAACAGGCGAAGTGCCTGTGGCTGGCAGTAGTTATATTGTCAATTATAAAGGTACTTTCCTAAATGGAAAACTTTTTGACCAAGGAGAGGCAATTGAAATGCCAATGGGACAAATGATTGACGGTTTCAATGAAGGTTTAGAGATTATTTGTGTAGGAGGAAAAGGGACTTTAATCATTCCATCCAATTTAGGATATGGTGAAAATACCAATGGACCAATTCCGGGAAATTCCGCTTTGGTTTTTGAAATTGAGATTTTAGGTAAAAAATAAGATTGATCATGCGTTTAGTTAAACTTGGTTTTTGGTTATTTTGCTTAAGCATGATTTCAGTTTCTTGTCTAACGAACATCAGCTTGGAAGATGATTTAAGAAAATCCGAAAACCAAAAACTTATTCTTGATTTTTTTAGTAAAAACGGGGTTAATCCATCCATGTTGGATGATGGTTCTTATTATGCCATTACAAAATCAATTCCCTCAGGAGAGACTGTTCAGAGAGGAGACTCTGTCATTATTCGCTATGAAATTGCCAATTTAGCAACTGGAGAAATTTTAGATTCAACTGGAATGCTGACAGAAGGAAAGCCATTAATTTATCGCTATGGGTTTGCCAATCCGATTTTTACCAAACTAATACCCTTATTAAAGGAAGGAGAAGAAGCCTTGATGTGCCTTCCAGGCACCCCACAAAGTCTTCCTGGCTTGCCGTCTTATACGCCAACCAGAATTACTATCAAGTCCTTTCTTGTTCGAAGTGAAATAGATCGAATAGATGAATATATTCAGGAAAAATCTTATGCTACTTATAAAAAATTAGCCAATGGATACCGATATATTCAATTAAAAGGCGGCTCTGGGGATTCTTCGGTAAATGGACAAAAACTTTATTTAAAATACACAGGTAAATTCTTAAGTGATTATACCTTTGACGGGAATAATTTTAAAACAGATAGTTTAAAACATACCGTTGGAGGCTCTGGTTTGGTGGATGGTTTTGCCTATACGGTAGAACATATGTTGCCAGGGGAAAAGGGGATTGCTATTTTTCCCTCAAAGTTAGGATATGGAGAAAATGGCAGCGGTAGTAAAATACCTCCTTTTTCATCGCTCGTCTTTGAAATAGAATTAGTTAAAAGAGAATAATCTTTTTCGCCTTATGAAATCAATCATGAATAAATTGACTTTATTCCTAGGTGCTTGGGTCTTATTAACCAGTTGCTTAGGAACCACTGAAAATCCTTTAACAGAGAATGAAGCTGAAATTCAGAATTATATAAAAAACAATTCTCAAAGTTATCAGAAATCTCCAGAGGGGATGTATTATTCCATTAATTCTGCCGGAAGTTTAAAAGGACCAGAAATAGGTTCTTTAATCAAATTTTATTATACCATTTCTGATTTAAAAGGAAATGTTTTTTATGATTTAAAAGAAACAACTGGAAAATTTAATTCGCAAGTTTATGGAGGTGTGGCAAATTCCATTTTTACCCTGCCTTTGTCTTACATGAAAGAGGGGGACAATGCGTCCTTTATATTACCTTCTAATTTAGCATTTGGAGGTTCCTCTATCGGTAGTATCGAACCTTATTCGGTCATTAAAATTGATATGAAAGTAATTGAGATTTCCACCAGCGCTGAGCAGTTGGAACAGATGAAAATAGATTTTGGTTTCGATGATAACCTTTTGAAAAAAACTAGTACTGGATTGATTTATCAAACCATCAATCCCTCTAATGGTACAGATGTAAAAACCTTTAACCAAGTTGCCATTAAATATATAGGAAAATTAGGGTATAAATTTTATCAAGATGATGGTAACGGTGGAACCTTATATGATTCTACCTTCGATTCTTCTGATTCTGTGATGTTTGCCTTGAACTCGGGACAATTAATTGCTGGATTTGAGGAGGCGATAAAATTGATGAAAGTAAAAGAAAAGGCAAAATTTATCATTCCCTACAATCAAGGATACGGCACCCAGGGCTCCGCTCCAACCATTCCGGGCTATGCCCATTTGTTTTTTGAAGTGGAAGTTTTAACAGGAAATTAAGGATATGAAAATCCTAGTAGCCAGTCAGAATAACCATAAAATTAAAGAAATAAGGAGCTTTTTAGGGAAAGGTTTCGAATTTGTTTCCATGGGGGAAATGGGTTTTATGGATGATATTCCAGAAACGGGGACTACTTTATCCGATAATTCTCGGCTTAAAGCGGAATATTTGGCACAAAAAACTTCTTTACCTGTTCTAGCCGATGATTCTGGATTAGAAGTTGAAGCCTTGAATGGTGCACCGGGGGTTTATTCTGCCCGATATGCCGGGCAACCCAAATCAGACGAAAAAAATACCGAACTATTATTGAAAAATCTTCAAGGAATCGAAAATAGAAATGCTCGATTTATTACCGTATTAACCCTTTTGCTGGACGGGAAATATGTTCAATTTGAAGGAGAGGTAAAAGGTCAAATTATTTCAGAAAAAAGAGGCGAACAAGGCTTTGGATATGATCCAGTATTCCTTCCTGATGGATTTACAAAAACCTTTGCTCAAATGAATATGGATGAAAAAAATGAGATAGCGCATCGCGCCAGAGCCCTTAAAAAATTGAGCGATTATCTTAAAATATAATTTATTGTAGTCAAAAATTTAACGATTTCAAGAATTTATTGGAATCATTTTGATTTCATCATTTTCGTAAATATATTGGCATTAAATCAACCAAAAAAAGCATGAGTATACAGTTATCTGTAACTTTAATATGTATTATTTCCTATTTTTTAGGATCTATTCCTTCGGCTATTTGGTATGGTTTAAAAGTTCATAATGTCGATATTCGCACAAAAGGCAGTGGAAATGCAGGAGCAACGAACACTTTCCGTGTATTTGGTAAAAGAGCCGGTATCATCGTCTTATTAATCGATGCAGGAAAAGGGTTTTTAGCCACTCAATTGGCAGGGTCCTTGGCTATTTATCAGGGAATGGATATGGAGTCAAACATTACTTTACAAATTGTTGCTGGTACTTTGGCAATTTTTGGTCATTTATTACCGATTTTTGCGAATTTTAGAGGTGGGAAAGGGGTCGCTACACTCATTGGAATGGTGCTTTGTTTAGATCCAAGTGTAGCTTTGGCCTCAGCAATCGTTTTCTTGCTATTTTTTTTGGTTTTTCATTATGTATCCTTAGGGGCTATCGCTGGGGCAATTGTTTTCCCCATCATTTTGAATTCCGGCTATTTCGGAGATCCAACCAATGCTCTTCTCAATTTTTCTTATTTCGTTACGTGTCTAGTGATTTTTACCCATCGAAAAAACATCCTTAGAATTTTGGATGGGACGGAAAATAAGATGTATTTTATTCCGAAGAAGAAGGGTTCTAATTCCTAATGAATTCCTTATCTTTGTATTTATCTAATGCAAAGAACCATGCCAAACCAAGAATTTTTTGAAGAAAACAAAGACCGATTCTTAAATGAATTAATTGAATTATTAAAAATCCCATCTATTTCGGCAGATTCAGCCTATAAAGAATCCATGCTTGATACAGCAGATTGGCTAAAAAATTCGTTGATCCAAGCCGGAATTGACCAGGTTGAGATTATTCCAACCAAAGGTTTTCCTGTTGTTTTTGGGGAAAAGATGGTAGACCCTTCCTTGCCAACTGTTTTAGTATACGGGCATTATGATGTTCAACCAGTGGATCCATTGAACCTGTGGGATTCACCACCCTTTGAGCCAGTCATCAAAGATGGGAAAATTTATGCCAGAGGGGCATGCGACGACAAAGGACAGATGTTTATGCATATTAAGGCCGTAGAATGTATGCTAGCCAATCATTCTTTGGCTTGCAATGTTAAATTTATGATTGAGGGGGAAGAGGAAATAGGTTCTCCTAATTTGGGAGATTTCGTGGCAAACAATAAAGAGAAACTTCAAGCGGATATCATTCTTATTTCTGATACGGCTATTGTAGCAAATGATATTCCATCCGTAGAAACGGGTCTTAGAGGTTTAAGTTATTTTGAAGTTAAATTAATAGGAGCGAATAGAGACTTACATTCCGGTGTTTTTGGTGGTGCTGTTCCGAATCCGATAAATATTTTATGTGATATTATTTCTTCCATGAAGGATGAAAATAACCATATTACCATCCCAGGTTTTTATGAAGATGTCCTTGAATTATCCCCATTTGAAAGAGCTGAAATGGCCAAAGTTCCTTTTAATTTGGAGGAATATAAAAAGGAATTGAAAATTGAAGAAGTGATCGGTGAAAAAGGCTACTCTACCCTAGAAAGAGCCTCCATTCGTCCAACCTTAGACGTCAATGGAATTTGGGGCGGATATACCGGTGAAGGTGCCAAAACAGTTCTGCCCTCTGAGGCAAATGCTAAGATTTCCATGCGCCTAGTTCCTAATCAACGATATGAAAAAATCAATCAATTATTTACCGATTATTTTATGTCGAAGGTACCAAAAGGAATCAAAGCGATTGTGAAACCTGAGCATGGCGGAGAACCTTATGTGATGCCCATGGATGATCCCGGTTATCAGGCAGCATTCAAGGCCATGCAAAAGGGATTTGGAAAAGATCCTGTTCCAACTCGAGGTGGGGGTTCCATCCCGATTGTCGCCTTATTTGAAGAATTATTAGGAGTCAAATCGGTATTATTAGGTTTTGGTTTGGATACAGATGATATTCACTCTCCGAATGAACATTATGGTCTATTTAATTTCTATAAGGGGATAGAGACCATCCCACATTTTTATGCTGAATATGCCCAATTAAAAAAATAGCATGAAAGAAAATATCTCAAAACTCACAACCGAACAAAGTTCTCATTTTGAAGATTTAGATAAGATGTCGGTCTTAGAAATTCTGGAAGGAATTAATCAGGAAGATAAAACCGTACCCCTGGCCGTAGAAAAAGAAATTTCCTCGATTGAAGCCTTGGTAAAAGTCATTGTGGAAAAGATGAGCTTAGGAGGAAGATTATTTTATATTGGTGCTGGTACCAGTGGCCGTTTAGGGATCGTAGATGCCTCGGAATGTCCACCTACCTATGGCGTGCCACCTGATTGGGTTATTGGCTTAATGGCCGGTGGTGATCAAGCGATTCGAAAGGCCGTAGAGAAAGCAGAGGATGATTTTGAATTGGCATGGAAGGATTTAATAGCCTATAATATTTCAGAAAAGGATGTTTTGGTTGGAATTGCTGCTTCCGGAAGAACCCCTTATGTGATAGGTGGTTTGAGAACCGCAAGGGCTCATGGTATCCAAACAGGATGTATTGTCTGTAATCGGAATAGTGCTGTCTCTCAGGAAGCGGACTTCCCAATAGAAGTAGAGGTAGGGCCTGAATTTGTTACTGGAAGTACCCGAATGAAATCAGGTACCGCTCAAAAATTGGTTTTAAATATGATTTCTACGTCTGTTATGATTCAACTGGGGAGGGTCAAGGGGAATAGGATGGTTGATATGCAATTATCCAATCAAAAATTAGAAATGCGTGCTATTCAGATGGTTATGGAAGCTATCAAAGTTTCCGAAGAATCCGCCCAAGAGTTTCTAAAGCTCGGAGGCTCCGTCAGAAAGGCCATTGATTTATATAATAATGGAAAAAAATCTTGATATTTCAAGGCAATGTATTAATTTGCAAGTCATTTTCCGTCTTTTTAAATTTAACAAAATATGAAACGTTTATTTTCTTTATTAGCAATTATCTTAATCTCTACGAGTTTTGGAATGGCAAAACCTGGGGAAGATTTTCCAGCAGATATTAAAAAATTAATGACAAAATATACCTGTATCGCTTGCCATAAGGTAGATGCTCGGCTAGTAGGCCCAGCCTATACAGAAGTGGCAAAAAAAGGTTATTCTGTTTCAAAAATTGTTTATCTAATTGCAAATCCACAGCCAAGTAACTGGCCGGGTTACCCTCCAATGGCCGCTTTAAAGAATGTTCCTAAAGAGGACGCCATCACAATTGCCAAATGGATTAATTCTTTGAAATAGAACTTTAAACGA
>CAZXZK010000003.1:33239-52696 GCA_964645295.1 uncultured Cytophagales bacterium
CTCTTCGCTCTTCACTCACAGATCTAAAACGCTTCCGGAATGAATTCATTAATGATTTTATACCAAGATAAAATTTTCTTGATATCGGATGAATAAACCTTCTCTTGGTCATAATTGGGAACTATCGTACCCATTTCAGCAAATAATTCTTGATCACTCGCTTTCTTAGGTTCGAATTCCATTTTTCCCTGGTATTTTTCGTGAATTTTTTTAAATAATTCATCAAATGGAAGGGTCGATTCTTGATGATCTTCCAAGTAAAGTGAAATATCGTTTAATACGGAAATTCTCGTCTGTCCGGATACGACCATTCTTTTTTTGGATGAATCCAAAGTCTCCACAATTACGCCGTTTCGAGTAGGTTTTAGTATTTTAAATAATCCTGGCTTCCCAGATATATGGGCAATTTCTTTTAATATTTCCATGATGTTTAATTATGAATGCAAATCTAATTATTTTATCGTTCACCTTGAATAATTTCCTCTATACTTTCCAGTATTTCTTCTCGTCCAAGATTTTTTTCTGCAGATGTGATAAAGATAGGCGGGATTTCAGCCCAGGTTTTTAATAATTCTTTTTGGTAGGCTTCTACATGAGCATTAGCCCTAGTGGCAGAGAGTTTGTCTGCTTTGGTAAAAACGATATAAAAGGGAACTTGGTTTTCTCCCATTCTCTCCATGAATTCCAAATCAATTTTTTGTGGTTCATGACGAATATCTACCAAAATAAATAAACATTGTAGATTTTTTCTATTGAAGAGATATTCGAAGATCATTTTTTCAAAGACCTTCCGTAAATCCTTGCTAACCTTGGCAAAACCATATCCAGGTAAATCGACTAAATGCCAATTTTCATTGATTAAAAAATGATTAATTAGTTGAGTCTTTCCGGGTGTAGATGAGGTTTTTGCGAGGGATTTATTCTTGCAAATAGAATTGATCAAAGATGATTTCCCAACATTCGACCTACCAATAAATGCAAATTCAGGCAATGGGCTATTCGGGCATTGTGATTCCTCCGAACTACTTTTGACAAACTTAGCTGATTGTATAATCATAAAACAAAATTAAGGATAAATTTTCATTTTAAATTCGAACCTATCAATAAAAGCCTTAATTTTGCAATCGAATATGGAAAATATAAAAAATGATTTATTAATTAAGGCGGCTAAAGGAGAGCAGGTCGATCGTATTCCGGTTTGGGTGATGCGGCAGGCCGGACGAATTCTTCCTGAATACCGTGAGGTAAGAGCAAAAGCCGGTTCATTTATAAATTTGGCAACGAATCCAGCATTAGCAGCGGAAGTTACCATCCAACCAGTGAGACGTTTTGGAGTAGATGCAGCCATAATATTTTCTGATATTCTTGTAGTTCCAGAGGCTATGGGCTTGCCATATACCATGGAAGAAAAAAAAGGACCCTTTTTCCCAAAAACGATTCTGACTAACAAGGATATTGAAGGTTTAAATCCGGTTGACCCTGAAGATCAGTTAGGATATGTTCTTAAGGCCATTGATTTGGTAAAAAAAGAATTGAACGGATCTATTCCTTTGATTGGTTTTGCAGGAGCGCCATGGACAATCTTTTGTTATATGGTGGAGGGTAAGGGTTCCAAGACCTTTTCTTTGGCCAAGAAAATGTTATTTAATGACCCCCAAATGGCTCATGCCTTATTATGTAAAATTACCGATGTTACCATCGATTATTTAAAAGCTCAGATTAAACATGGTGCCAATTTAGTTCAGGTATTTGATTCTTGGGCAGGAATATTAGGTCCGAAAGAATATGCTGAATTTGCTACGCCTTATTTGGGAAGGATTGCTTCCGCCATTGAAGGAACGCCAGTAACCTTATTTTCAAAAGGAGCCTATTTTGCAAGAAAAGAATTGGCTGCACTGGATTGCCAAACAATTGGTTTGGATTGGAATATGGACATCCAAGAAAGTAGGGATTTAGTAGGAAGGAAGACCTTACAAGGTAATCTCGATCCTTGTGTCTTGTATGCAGATTTTGCTACCATCAAAAAAGAGACCAAATCCATGTTGGATCAGTTTGGTCGTCAATCCACTATCGCTAATCTAGGCCATGGAGTTTATCCTGATATTCCCTTCGAAAAGGTTCAATGTTTTATTGAAACGGTTCAAGAGTATTAGCGGCAGCCGCGCTTGCAGCCGTGCTTACAGCCGTGCTTACAGCCGTGCTGAACGATAGATTTTATTGGGAATAATTATCTTAAATTATCCCCATTTTATTATAAGAAGCAATTTTTTTGAATATCCTTAATTTGAAGAATAATTCGGAGCTTCCTTGGTGATATTGATATCATGCGGATGAGATTCTTTCACGCCGGCTGCGGTGATTTTTACAAATTTTGCCTGCTGCATGGTTTCAATATCTTTCGCTCCACAATATCCCATCCCCGCTTTTAATCCTCCTACCATTTGATAAAGGATTTCAACCACGGATCCTTTAAACGGTACGCGGCCTACGATTCCTTCTGGTACTAATTTCTTGATATCATCCTCGGCATCTTGGAAATAACGATCCTTTGATCCTTCTTCCATGGCTTCCAAAGACCCCATCCCTCTATAGGATTTGTATTTTCTTCCTTCTGCAATGATGATTTCTCCGGGTGCTTCATCCGTTCCTGCTAGCATAGAGCCAATCATGACAGAATTTGCTCCGCCTGCAATGGCCTTGGCAATATCTCCCGAGAAACGAATTCCCCCATCCGCAATCACAGGCACCCCTGTTCCTTTGATTGCCTTCGCAACCTCATATACGGCAGTTAATTGTGGCATTCCTACCCCTGCAATGATCCTTGTCGTACAAATAGATCCTGGCCCAACGCCAACCTTTACCGCATCGGCTCCTGCCTCTGCTAAGGCTATTCCCGCTTCAGCCGTGGCAATATTTCCAACTATTACCTGCAAGTTTGGATATTCCTTTTTAACACCCTTCAAGGCATTTATCACCCCTTTGGAATGTCCATGTGCCGTATCAATACTCACCACATCTACCCCCACTTTTACCAGGGCAGCCACGCGCTCCAAAATGTCTGCAGTAACCCCTAATGCCGCACCAACTCTCAATCTTCCAAATTCATCCTTACAGGCCAATGGATGTGAAGTCCTCTTTAAGATATCTTTATACGTCACTAATCCCACCAATTTACCATTCTTATCGATGATTGGTAACTTTTCAATTTTATTTTCTTGTAAAATTTCCTCCGCCTTCTTTAAATCGATTCCCTCTACTGCCGTGATAAGATTCTGAGAAGTCATTACCTGTGTTACCGGCTTATTCTTATCTTTCTGAAAACGTAAATCTCTGTTGGTTAGGATACCAATCAAAATATTAGCCTTGTTTACCACCGGTATACCCCCAATTCTATTTTCTTTCATCAAATCCAAGGCATCACCGATGGTTTTATCGTCTGTCAGGGTGATCGGATCAATGATCATTCCTGATTCATATCTCTTTACTTTACGAACTTGCTGGGCCTGCTTGTGGATAGACATATTCTTGTGAATGATTCCAATTCCTCCTTCTCTAGCAATGGCAATGGCTAAATCTGCTTCGGTGACCGTATCCATCGCTGCTGATACAATCGGAATATTTAAGTCAATTTTTTTGGTAAGTTTAGTTTGTGTGGAAACCTCCCTAGGCAAAACCTCGGAATAGGAAGGAAGCAGCAGAACGTCGTCGTACGTTAAAGCTTCAAAGATGAATTTTTCTGAATTTTTCATGGCAAATAATTGATGAACCCTTATTTGCCGGACAAAATTACGAAAAAAAATTCAGATTTTTAAATTCTTTATAATTATTTATTTAAACGGTAAGCAAAATTTAAACTAATATTATTGATAAAATTTCCCCCCAAAGAGGTTTTAAGAAATATACCTCCGCTACTGTCCTTATTGGGCAAAAGATTCGCTCCAAATAAAAATAAATTATTCAAATTACCTGTAATTACCCAACGATCATTCATGGGTATACCGCAAAATGCCCCGATCATGACATGCGGTTGTACCCGCTCGAAGTAATAAAAATTAAATTCGGTGGAATTCGAATTATTGATGACACTTTCACTAAAGGAACCAATTCCGATGCCTGCTTCTTTATGCAAGCCCCAGAAAAAATTCCCATTTCCACCATAAATTTTTTTATGGAAATAATTCAATTTGGTGAAGGTACCAAAGGAATTTGAATGATTCAAATTCAAAGTAAAACCCTTTGCCAAACTAGAATCTGCAAATTTTAAATGCAAAAGCGTGAGCCCAACAGTTTCATTTGATTGTTTAAAATAATTGACATCAAGACCTCCTCCCAGATATTGATCTCCTTTTTTAAATTGAGAGAAACCCAGTTGAGAAAGGAAAATTAGAATCAAAAAAATGATTTTTTTCATGAAAATTAGTGGTTTTCTCAAATATAAAAAAAATTTTGAAAATTTGATTAAAAAGTTTAAATTCCTTATTGAACCTTTAAATCAATTAAAATTTATGATTTCCTATCAAAATAGGTTTTTAAATACCGTTTTTCTATTTGCCACCATCAACCTATTTGCCCAAGATTCTTATATCGAAAAAATAAATGGAACCGATCGGGGGATTACCATGGTAAGGATTCCATCTGGAAAATTTATGGCGGAAGACGGACGAGAATTTTCAATGCCGGCATTTTGGATGTCGAAATCAGAAATTACCTATGATCAAGTGCAGTTTTATTTAAATAAACGTCAGGAGCCAGGGGAATTGGTGGATGGGGTTTCTAGGCCTAGCCCTCCTTATGTCGATTTTAGTTTAGGAATGGGAAAATCTGGTGGGTATCCGGCTAATTCAATGAAACATTATTCAGCCATCAATTATTGCAAATGGTTATATGAAAAAACAGGAATATTTTACCGATTGCCTACAGAAGCTGAATGGGAGTATGCTTGTTTGGGAGGGGGTAAAAATCCGTCCAATCTTTTAGAGGCTGCTTGGTTGGAGGAAAATTCAGGGAATAAATATCACCGAGTAGGAATGAAGAAGGCGAATGGTTATGGTTTAGAAGACCTATTTGGGAACCTATCAGAATGGGTATTGGATCAATATCAGGAAAAGCCATTTGACGACAAGGATCCTTCGAAGCCTATTTTTATTGATGAGTACGGATATTCTTTGGTAAAAGGGGGGGATTATCGAACAAAGGCAAGTGGGTTAACCTGTCGCTTTCGAATGGAGGATGATCCGGCATGGAATGATCGGGATCCGCAGGTTCCGAAATCAAAATGGTGGAATGCAGATGCGCCATTTGTTGGTTTTCGATTAGTGAAGCCAATTAAACAGCCATCTCCTGAGGAAATTGAAACTTTTTTTAAAACATATTTAACAAATTAACGATTTAAACTATGAAAAATTCAAGAAGGGAATTTGTAAAAAATTCTGGAATGATAGCGGGGGGAATTGTTTTAGCACCCTTTGCTTCACAAGCTAAATTCTTTCAAACGAGCGTCAATGATACCCTTAAGGTGGCCTTAATTGGTTGTGGAGGAAGAGGAACTGGGGCGATTAGTCAGGCCTTATCCACAAAAGAAAATATAGAATTGGTGGCCATGGCAGATGCTTTTCAAGATCGATTAGAGGATTGTTATAATTCCTTGATGCGTTCTAGATCGGTTGATAAATCAGATAAAAAACGTCCGATTAAAGATAAGGTAAAGGTCAGGCCTGAACATAAGTTTGTTGGATTCGATGCCTATAAAAAGGCGATGGAATTGGCTGATGTGGTTATATTGACGACTCCTCCTGGTTTTAGACCTTTGCATTTTGAAGCTGCCGTGGAGGCAGGGAAGCAAATTTTCATGGAAAAGCCATTGGCAACGGATCCTGCTGGAATTCAACGGGTGTTGACAGCCGCTAAGAAGGCCAAGGAGAAGAAATTAAACGTTGTGGTAGGATTACAAAGGCATTATCAAAATTCCTATCGAGCCTTGATGAAACGTTTAGAAGATGGCATGATTGGGGATATTACCTCTGCCTCTTGTTGGTGGAATAATGATGGTGTTTGGGTGAAGCCGCGTAAGCCGGGCATGACAGAAATGGAATATCAGATGAGAAATTGGTATTATTTCAATTGGTTATGTGGGGATCATATCACTGAACAGCATATTCACAATATTGATGTCATTAACTGGGCGAAAAAGGGACATCCTATCCAAGCAAGAGGAACGGGAGGCAGGGAAGTGAGAAAGGGAAAAGATTTTGGAGAGATTTTTGATCATCATATCGTAGAATTTGAATATGCGGACGGGACCATTTTAAATTCTCAGTGTAGGCATATCGAAGGAACCTGGGCAAAAGTGGATGAGATGGTGATTGGAACCAAGGGTAAAATACATTTTGATGAAGCAAAAATTTTGGATTATAAAGGGAATTTATTGTATGGATTTGATAAGAAAAATCAGGAGAATAATCCATACCAAACCGAGCATGATGAATTATGGGATGTTGTAGCAAAAGGGGAATACCAATTTGCGGATGCAGAAAATGGGGCTTATTCAACCATGACATCCATATTAGGTAGAATGGCGACCTATTCTGGGCAGATTATCACCTGGGATGAGGCCATAAATTCGGGGATAAATTTGGCTCCAAAAGACTTTAATTGGGATGCAGAAATGCCATTAAATCCAGATGAAAATGGGTTATATCCAGTAGCTGTTCCGGGGGTGACAAAGTATTTTTAGGAAAGCTACGATTTTTGGATTTTTTTAAGTAAATTGCGAATCAAATTAAATCATCGAAAAAATGAATTATTTGCCGTCCGATTTTCTTCCAATATTCGTACAATTATCAGCAGCCTTGGGTTTCATTGTTTTAACCATGGTGGTTACTCATATCTTAGGTCCTCGTAGGTCAAGTCAAAAGAAAGATGAGGCCTTTGAGTGTGGAATTGAATCTCAGGGTGATGCAAGAACACCGATTTCAATTAAATATTTTTTAGTAGCGATATTATTTGTCTTATTTGATGTTGAAATCGTCTTTATGTATCCTTGGGCAGTTAATTTTAGAGAATTGTCCTGGTTTGGCTTTTGGGAAATGTTGGTGTTCGTAGGATTATTATTGGTAGGATTTTTATATGTAATAAAAAAAGGAATTCTTAAATGGGAAAAGTAACAATTTTCCCATTTTTTTGTTTTCTAAGTACTAAGTAGAAAAAAAATGACTGATTCGAAAGTAAATATCGTAGAAGCTCCACCGGGTTTAGAAGGGCAAGGTTTTTTTGCTACTTCCTTGGATAATCTAGTCGGTTTGGCTCGTTCAAATTCTTTATGGCCTTTACCATTTGCAACATCCTGTTGTGGAATTGAATTCATGTCTACCATGGCATCGCATTATGATATTGCTCGTTTTGGTTCTGAGAGACTTAGTTTTTCAGCCAGACAAGCGGATGTTTTAATGGTCATGGGTACGATTGCCAAGAAAATGGCTCCAGTAGTTAAGCAAGTTTATTTACAAATGGCTGAACCTCGTTGGGTATTATCAGTAGGAGCTTGTGCTTGTTCGGGAGGTATTTTTGATACCTATTCTGTTTTACAAGGGATTGATCGAATTATTCCGGTAGACGTCTATGTGCCGGGTTGTCCGCCACGTCCTGAGCAAATCTTAGATGGTTTTATGCAAATTCAGGAATTGGCAAAAAACGAATCAACAAGGAGAAGAAATACACCGGAATACAAAGCTTTATTGGCTTCATACGGAATTGAATAAATTTTCATGGGAAAGATTACAAACGAAAAAATATTAGAAATTCTCTTGGAGAAATTTTCGGAAGATAAGATCTTCGGAGTAGCCGAATCGCATGGTTTATTACAATTGACTACCCAAGTAGAAAATATTGTGCCCATCTTGCATTACTTATATCAAAATGAGACGCTTAAATTTCAATTTCTCACGGATTTGGCTGGGATCCATTTTCCAGATGCCAAGGGTGCAGAACTAGGGGTCATTTATCATCTGCACAGCCTAGAAAACAATATTCGTTTAATTATTAAAACCTATGTGCCTACACAGGAACCACATGTTCCCACCATTACCGGTTTGTATGCAACAGCCAATTGGATGGAAAGAGAGGCTTTTGATTTTTACGGAATAATTTTTGATGGACATCCTAATTTGAAGAGAATTTTGAATGTAGATGATATGGA
This sequence comes from uncultured Cytophagales bacterium, assembly GCA_964645295.1. GTDB lineage: Bacteria > Bacteroidota > Bacteroidia > Cytophagales > Spirosomataceae > CAZVFE01. The sequence continues at coordinate 41,434 of CAZXZK010000003.1, forward strand.
TTATCATCCACTAAGAAAGGAATATCCTCTAGAAGATGCCACAAGAGAAGATAAAATTGATGAATTATTTGGTAGATAAAACCAATTATTATGTCTGAAATAGCATTAGTTAATAAACCCCATGTAGGCTTAGATAAATCTAAATTAGAAGGGCCTTATGTCAATGACCTGACAACCTTAAATTTAGGTCCTACTCACCCTGCTACACACGGTATTTTCCAGAATATTCTAACGATGGACGGAGAAACCATTATTGATGCCGAGCAGACAATAGGATATATTCATAGGGCTTTTGAAAAAATTGCTGAAAGAAGGCCTTTCTATCAAATCACCACCCTGACGGATCGCATGAACTATTGTTCAGCACCAATCAACAATATGGGTTGGCATATGACAGTCGAAAAACTCCTAGGGATTACCGTTCCGAAAAGAGCTGAATATATTCGGGTTGTAATGATGGAATTGGCCCGATTGGCCGATCATATTATCTGTAATTCTATCCTGGCTGTAGATACTGGTGCCCTGACGGGTTTCTTGTATATTTATCAGTGGAGAGAGCATATTTATGAAATTTATGAGGAAATGTCTGGGGCTCGTCTAACGACCAATATGGGTCGATTTGGAGGTATGGAAAGAGATTTATCCAAGGTAGCTATTGAAAAAATCAATACTTTATTGGAAGGTTTACCAAAAGCCATTAAGGAATTTGAAGGATTGGTGAAGCGGAATAGAATTTTTATGGATCGTACCCAAAATGTGGGAGGTATATCTGCAGAAAGAGCACTTAATTATGGGTTTACAGGTCCAAACCTTCGTGCGGCTGGAGTTGATTATGACGTGAGGGATTTAAACCCTTACTCTTCTTATGAAGATTTTGAATTTGAAATACCCGTTGGAACCAAGGGAGATACCTATGACCGCTTTTTGGTTCGTCAGGAAGAAATGTGGCAATCTTTGAGAATCATTGAGCAAGCGATGAAGAACCTACCAGAAGGCCCTTATCATGCGGATGCTCCTCATTATTATTTGCCGCCCAAACAAGAGGTTTATAAGAACATGGAGGCCCTGATTTATCATTTTAAGATAGTCATGGGTGAAATCGATATTCCTGTAGGAGAGGTTTACCATTCGGTAGAAGGAGGAAATGGAGAACTCGGATTTTATTTAATTTCAGACGGGGGAAGAGCCCCATATCGATTGAAATTTAGAAGACCAGGATATATCTATTATCAGGCTTTTCCTGAGATGATCAAAGGCACTAGCTTATCAGATGCCATCGTAACCATGTCTTCCATGAATGTTATTGCAGGAGAATTAGATACGTAAAATCAATATGACTAAAACAAAGTCCTTAGAATTTCCGAAAGAAACCCTTGAATTGGTAGAAAAAATTAAGGGTCGATATCCAAAGGGGAAACAAAAATCTGCCTTATTGCCCATTTTACATTTAGCGCAAGCTGAATGGGGATGGATTAGTCAGGAGGTCATGGATTATGTTGCCGAACTATTAGGTATTTTACCAGTTGAAGTTTATGAGGTAGCAACTTTCTATACCATGTTTCATTTGGAACCGGTGGGAGAGCATGTGATTGAATATTGTCGGACCGGTCCTTGTTGTTTAATGGGCGGTGTAGAGGTCTATGATCATTTGAAAAAAAGACTTGGAATTGAAACTGGGCAGACTACCAAAGACGGTAAATTTACCATCAAAGAGGTAGAATGTTTAGCGGCTTGTGGATGGGGTCCTGTATTTCAAATACGGGAAAAATATTATATGAATCTGACTACCGAAAAGGTAGATGAAATCATTGACGAACTAAGTAAAAAAAGATAAATGAAAATATTAACAGAACATATTGAGGTTCCAAATATCGATCAAATTGATGTTTTCATAAAGCATGGGGGTTATTCTGCGGTTACTAAAGCCCTAAAAAACATGTCTCCGGAAGAAGTAGTCGAGGAAGTGAAAAAATCAGGGTTAAGAGGTAGGGGAGGTGCTGGTTTTCCTGTTGGGATGAAATGGTCTTTTTTAGCCAAACCAGACGGCGTGCCAAGATATTTGGTCTGTAATGCGGATGAGTCGGAACCAGGTACTTTTAAAGATCATTATTTAATGTGGAAATCTCCACATACCCTTATTGAAGGGATGATTGTTTCATCTTTTGCCTTAGGGGCTAATACTTCTTATATCTACGTGAGAGGAGAATTGATGTATGTGGTGAATATCCTAGAAAAAGCCATTCAAGAGGCTTATGACAAAGGTTTTTTAGGAAAAAATATCCTAGGATCTGGTTATGATTTAGATATTTTTGTTCAGCCGGGTGGAGGGGCCTATATATGTGGTGAAGAAACGGCTTTATTAGAATCTTTAGAAGGGAAAAGAGGTAACCCTCGAAATAAACCTCCTTTCCCCGCTGTGAAAGGTTTATGGCAATGTCCTACTGTAGTAAATAACGTAGAATCCATTGCTTCCACCTCTTGGATCATAAATCATGGGGGAGATGAATATGCAAAAATTGGTATCGGTCGCTCTACTGGTACAAAATTAATTTCAGCCTCCGGGCATATTAAAAAGCCTGGAGTTTATGAAATTCCATTAGGAATTACGGTGGAAGAGTTCATCTATTCTGATGAATATTGTGGTGGAATAAGAAGCGGTCATAAATTAAAGGCCGTAGTGGCCGGAGGCTCCTCTGTACCTATTTTACCGGCTGAATTAATTCTAAATACACCTGAAGGAGAAAAGCGATTGATGACTTATGAGTCTTTGTCGGAAGGTGGATTTGCCCAAGGTACTATGTTAGGATCTGGAGGTTTTATTGTGATGGACGAAACCACTTGTATCGTTCAAAATACCCTAACTTTTGGAAAGTTCTATCATCATGAATCTTGCGGACAATGTTCCCCATGTAGAGAAGGTACGGGTTGGATGGATAAGATTTTGACAAGAATTGAACATGGCCAGGGTAGAATGGAAGATATTGATTTATTAGTTGATGTATCGAAAAAGATTGAGGGGAATACGATTTGTCCTTTGGGAGATGCAGCCGCTTGGCCTGTAGCTGCGGCTATTAGACATTTTAGAGATGAATTTGAATGGCATGTAAGCCACCCGGAATTGGCAACCAAACGGGGAGCTGTTTTTATGCGAAAAGGAGCTTCTTGGGCTTCATAATAGAGAATGAACGAATTTGATAAAATATTATTTGTCGGCCACGATGCTAATCGTGCTGGAGCACAAATTGTCCTATTAAATTGGTTGAAATATCGAAATTCCGTTGGTCTAACCAATTATTTAATATTGCAAGACGGCGGAATATTATTACCTGATTTTCAAAAGGTGGCCAAAGTTTGGGTTTGGAGCCAACCTTTAGAAAAGAAATTTTTAGAAAAAATCCCTTTCCTCAAAAGAGAGGAAATGGGGAAAAGAGCACCATCCAGAACAGAAGTCATTGAGTTTACTCGAATTTGGCGTCAAATTCAACCGCAATTAATTGTTGCCAACACGGTGGCCTCACTGAGTCTTTTGGAAAATATAAATATTCCCAGGGTCAAGAGAGTTTTATATGTTCATGAGCTCGCTTTTTCTTTAGATTTATATGCTTCCGAGCATAATTTTAACTATTTAAAAGAAAAAGTGGATCATATTTCGGTGGTTTCATTAGAGGTAAAAAAGCAATTGATTAATAAATTATCCATTCCGGCGGAAAAGTTTTCCTTATTGCCACCTTTTATTAAGTTTTCGAAAGAAATAACTAATCGGGTGGATAGGCGCCTGGAATTAGGTATTCCCAAGGATGCCAAGGTAGTCATGGGATGTGGTCTTGCAGAATGGAGAAAAGGAACGGATATATTTATTCGGGTTGCTAAAAAAGTGATAGAAGCAGAGAAAGATGTTCATTTTATTTGGGTAGGTATTGGAAATAATATCCATTCAGAGGAAATTAAATTAGAAGTTTCTCGTTGGAATTCTAATTCAAGGATGCATTTAGTTCCTGTAAGTTCCGAAATGGCCTCCTATTATGAAATTGCCGATGTCTTTTTCTTATCCTCAAGAGAAGATCCTTATCCTTTGGTGATGATGGAGGCGGCTTATTTTCAACTTCCAATCGTCGGCTTTAAAGGGTCTGGTGGTGTAGAAGATTTTAACGAGGGTATAGATAATTCTTTGGCTGTAAATTTCTCAGAAACAGAAGCTAAAAACCTTCTAATAAATGCCTTGAATTTAGTACCTGAAGAAAGAATCCGGTGGGTTCAAAGGCTAAAACAAAAAGTAGAAAATTATCATGAGCTTCAATTTATGAAGGATTGGGCACAAATAATAAATAAAATAAAATAACCCTGAAAAAGGTAGAAAATGGAAAAATTAAAAATTACCATTGATAATATGACGGTTGAAGTAGATCCAGGAACCACCATCATGGAAGCTGCTAGAAGCATTGGGCCAGAGGTTGCTCCTCCTGCCATGTGTTATTATAAACCATTAAAGCAATCCGGAGGAAAATGCCGTGCTTGTTTGGTTAAAGTAACCCAAGGTTCTGAGAGAGACCCTAGACCCATGCCAAAGCTTGTTCCCGCTTGTATTACCCAAGCCCAAGATGGAATGGTAGTAGAGAATACAATCAACGAGGATGTATTAGAAACCCGTAAAGGGATTGTTGAATTCTTACTATTAAATCATCCCTTAGATTGCCCAGTCTGTGATCAGGCTGGAGAATGTCATTTGCAAGATTTCTCTTTTGATCACGGAGTATCCAATACCCGTACTGTAGAAGAGAGAAATACTTTTGAGCCAGTAGATCTTGGGCCTTATATTAAACTCAATATGAATCGCTGTATTCTTTGTTACCGTTGCGTGTATACCGCTGATCAAGTAACAGAAGGCAGATGCCATGGGGTTATGTACCGCGGCGATCATGCAGAGATTTCTACTTATATTGAAAAAGCAATCGATAATGATTTCTCTGGAAATATTATCGACGTTTGTCCGGTAGGTGCCCTAACCGATAAAACCTATCGTTTTAAATCAAGAGTTTGGTTTTCAAAACCTGTAGATGCTCATTGTGATTGTGAGAAATGTTCAGGAAAAGTGACCCTTTGGTACAAAGGGGAGGAGGTCATCCGCGTGACTGCCAGAAAAAATCAATGGGGAGAGGTAAATGATTTTATTTGTAATACCTGTCGCTTTGAACGTAAAAAAACCGCTGAATGGACCATAGAAGGACCAATGGCCGTTCCTCGCCATTCTGTCATTTCTGCTAATAAATATTCAGCAAATAAAATCACTCCAGCCTTCCCACAAGTTCAGGCAGCGAGAGATTATAAGAAAATTGATGATAAGAGAGATACTTCCTTTATTCACCAGAAAAATTTACCCGCTTAAATTATGCAAGAAAATCTGTTTTTAGCCAAATCAATCTTTATCGGGGTAGTATTTTTAATCACCTTAGGAATTGCTGCCTATTCGACCTATTTCGAAAGAAAAGTCGCCGCTTTTATCCAAGATAGAGTAGGGCCAGATAGAGCAGGTCCTTTTGGTATTTTACAACCTTTGGCAGATGCTGTCAAAATGTTTATGAAGGAAGATTTTATTCCTTCTAATGCCAATAAATGGTTATTCATTGCTGGGCCTTGTTTAGCGATGCTGACAGCCTTAATGACCTCCATTGTCGTTCCGTTTGGAGATGAAGTTACCTTATTTGGTACTAGTTTTACCCTACAAGGTATAGATGTCAATATTGGTATTCTATGGGTTTTTGGTGTTGTTTCTCTTGGCGTTTATGGGATTTTAATCGGTGGTTGGGCCTCCAATAATAAATATGCCTTGTTAGGGGGTATCCGTGCCGCTTCACAGAATATTTCTTATGAATTAGCTATGGGCCTTTCCATAATTGCTATTTTAATGTTGACAGGTTCTTTATCTACCAGAGCCATTGTGGAAACCCAACAAGCAGGTCACTGGAATATTTTATACCAACCGCTGGGTTTCATGATTTTCTTGATTTGCGCCTTCGCAGAATGTAATAGAACCCCATTTGACCTACCGGAATGTGAAACCGAATTAATTGGAGGGTATCATACCGAATATTCATCCATGAAATTGGGATTCTTCCTTTTTGCGGAATATATCAATATGTTTATTTCCGGTGCTGTGATGGCCACCTTATTTTTTGGTGGATATGATTATCCTGGCCATGATTGGGTAGCCGCACAATATGGTTCAACCCCAGCTGCCTTGCTAGGTTTTGGCTTGTTTTTAGGAAAATCCCTAAGTTTTGTCTTCCTATTTATGTGGGTAAGATGGACACTCCCTCGTTTTAGATACGATCAATTGATGGGACTTGGATGGCAAGGTTTAATTCCTTTAGCAATCTATAATGTGATTGCCACCGCCCTAGGAATTTTATTAAATGCACCCATCCTGACTGGGATTATCAGTTTAGTTGTGTTAATTTTAGGTTTATTCCTTTGGGATCAACTGACTCATAGAAAAAAAATCGCCTAATTTTTAGAATAAAATTATTATGAAATTAAGTGAAAAATCCAAAGTATTAGAACAAGGTGAAATGACTTTCGCCGAAAGAATGTATTTCCCAGCCATTGCTGGTGGAATGGCTACTACTTTAAAACACTTTTTTAAAAAACCCGTGACTATCAAATATCCAGAACAAAAAAGATATCTTGGTCCTGTTTTTAGAGGTCATCATATTTTGAAAAAAGATGAAAATGGCGCCGAACGTTGTACCGCCTGTGGTCTTTGCGCTGTGGCTTGTCCGGCTGAAGCAATCTCTATGGTAGCAGACGAAAGACAAAAAGGAGAGGAGCATCTTTACAGAGAAGAAAAATATGCCCGGGTCTATGAAATTAATATGTTAAGATGTATATTCTGTGGACTTTGTGAGGAGGCCTGTCCTAAAGAAGCTATCTTCTTAAGGCATGATAAAATGGTGCCTGTATTTCAAGATAGAAAAGAAGTGATTTACGGGAAAGATAAATTAGTTGAAGATATGAATAACCGTTATTTACGAGACGGTTGGAAATAAGTTTAATCAAATGGAATTAATTAATATTTGGTATTTTTTGGCCGGTTTAACTGCTCTTAGCGGTCTAATGGTCGTGCTTTCTAAAAACCCAATTCATAGTGTTTTATGGTTGGTTTTTACTTTTTTCTGCATTTCCGGACATTACGTTCTATTAAATGCTCAATTCCTAATGGCCGTTAATATCATTGTTTATGCGGGTGCTATCATGGTTCTTTTCCTTTTTGTTATCATGATGTTTGACCTACGAAAAAATAAACCTGAATCCAAAACCAACCTGACCAAAATTGCAGGGGCTGTGTTGGCGGGTACTCTTTTGGTTTTATTCATCGCCTCCGTCAAACAATCCAATTTCTCGCCAGCGATAAACCCTGATTCCTATGATTCTCAAATTGGAATGGTAGAAAACCTGGGTTCTCTTCTTTATAGTAAATATTTATTACCCTTTGAATTAATCACCGTCTTATTCTTTGTAGCAATGGTCGGGGCCGTCATGCTCGGTAAAAGAGAAACAGGGGATAGGAATTTTTAATTCTATACCTTTTCGTAGAAACGTTAGCATAGTTTTTTTGAGTAAAGTATAAACTTATTGATTTGTTTATTATCTTTATCAATTCTACCATGCCTAACCGATGTTTGATCTTCGTTTTAAATTAAATGGTGATTATTTTCTCTATGAAAACAATTTTCCTGTTTTAAGGGCTTTCAATCAAACCTATTTTTCTAATTATTTAAGAATAGAATTTAAAAATCATCAATTGGAAATATATCCCTTTAAAGGAGATTTTTTTCGTCACTTTCAAACTTGGGTCGTCGATAATCAATCCTTTAAAACAGCGAAGATTGAATTTTGGAAAAAAAGGAAAATTCAAGCCTATATTCATATCTTAGACCCAAAATTCCATCAAAATTATTTTCAATTAATCCAGAAAGGCTTATTCTCCAATCAATATGTCTTATTAGATAAACAAGGCCAACCCATTTTTCAATTTTCCCCCCAAAAATTAAGTCCTATTTTCTTACCAAACTATTCAATTCAAGTTATTAAATGCCCATTTCCCCTTCATTTTTATCATGAAATTCTAGCAATTTCAGGTTTTATCATTCGCTATATTCAATTTTGTAAATTATGCTTTTTCCTGATTTTCCTAGTTATTTTTATTACCTTAGGATTTGATTTCTATTCTTCCCAGTGAAAATTTTAATTTGTCCAGATAAATTTAAAGGCTCCCTTTCAGCCGAACAAGTTGCCCAAATTTTGGAATCGGGTTTATTGGAAATAATCCCCAACTTGAGTATTACTAAACTCCCTTTAGCAGACGGTGGGGAAGGTTCCCTTCGAATCTTGCCCAATTATTTAAACCTTGAACGAATTGAAATGGAAAGTCTAGATCCCCTGGGTAGACCAATTCAGGTACATTATTTTGTGGATGAACAAACAGCCTATTTTGAACTCGCACTTTCTTCAGGTTTATTATTATTGAATGAAGAGGAATATGATCCCCTTCAAGCATCGACCCTTGGGACGGGCCTTTTGATTAATGATGCCATTCAAAGAGGAATAAAGAAGATTTACCTTTTTATCGGTGGTAGTGCCACCAACGATGGTGGCATAGGAATTTGCCATGCCCTCGGCTTTCGATTCTTAAATGATAGCGGACTTGAATTAATTCCTAACGGGGAAAATCTTTCTCAAATTCAGGCCATAAAAAAACCAGATTCTACCGATTTTAGGGATATTGACATGACCGTTTTAACCGATGTAAATAATCCCTTACTCGGCTCCACGGGTGCTGCAAAAGTTTTCGCGAAACAAAAAGGAGCTGATGATTCTCAAATTGATTTTTTAGAAAGAGGCATGCAGAATTTTGCCCTTCTATTAAATTCATTCTCCTCTATTCCTGTAGATACACTACCTGGTACTGGTGCTGCAGGTGGTATTGCAGCTAGTTTAACCGCTTTATGCCAGGCAAAAATTTCTTCCGGATTTGATTTTATTTCCCAAGTTTCCAATTTAGAAACGCATCTCAAAAATGCTGATTTAATACTCTCCGGCGAAGGTCGCCTGGATTCGCAATCCCCCCATGGAAAATTAATTTCCAAATTAGCTTACCTAAGCCAAAAACATCATAAACCCCTTTTTCTTTTTGTCGGGAAAAATGAATTAGATGATTCATCACTCAAGAAAATGAATATTAAAGCCGTATTCTCGATTTCCTCCTTGACCTCCACACCAGAAGATGCTATCACCCAGGCTAAATCCCTTTTATTGGAGCTAATAAAGCAAAAAGCCCCTAGCTTTTTGGTTTAGTTTCATGAAGAATTTCCATCAATTCCTGGTTAAAACTATCACTGACAGGAATATCCGATTCTCCGATTTTTATCCGCTGATTTTTTACAAAATCAATTTTTCGCAAATTCACAATAAAGGATTTATGCACCCGTAAAAAACGGTGCGGGCGAACCTTAACCTCAATTGCTTTCATCGTAATCTTTGTAAGAATAGGGTATTTTTCACCGGCTATATAAATCTTAATATAATCCTTTAAGCCCTCTATGTATCGGATCTCTGGAATAGATATCCTTACCATCGAATATTCAACATTTACAAAAAAGAAATCATCCTGACTTAAATCCTCATTGATGGTTCCAATTTTTCCAGATTCAATCGCATGGATCAATTTAAATTGATTATAAGCCTTATGGCAAGCCGCCATAAATCGATCTAAGCCCACTGGTTTAATTAAATAATCCACCACTTCCAATTCGTATCCCTTCAAAGCATATTCGTCGTAGGCTGTTATAAAAATGGTCAATGGTTTATTTTTTAATCCCTCCAACATCTGTGTACCCATTAATCCTGGCATCTGAATATCAGAAAATAATAAATCAATGGTATAATTTTGAAGCGCCTCAATAGCTTCAAAAGAATTTTTACAAGTCGTTACTAATTCCAAATAGGGAACCTGACGAACATTTTCCTCAATTAATTTTCTTCCCATGCTTTCATCATCTACAATTATGCATTTCATCTTTTCCATCACTTATTAAATTTTATTTAGGTTGATTTTCAATTTTACCCGATATTCATTTTCTTCCTCACTGATTCTTAGAATATGTTGGTCTGGATACAATAAATCTAACCGCTTGATGACATTCGCTAATCCTATTCCAGAGGCATTTCCTTTTGATTGAACCGTTTGACCCTTATGAGTTTTATTTCGAATTGAAAAATTAAACTCCTCATTTTCTAAGTTGAGTTCGATAAAAATAAAGGGATTTTTCTGCCCACTTATCCCATGTTTAAAGGCATTTTCTATAAAAGGGATAATCAACATGGGTTCAATTTTTTTATCAGATCTTTCAAGGTTTTCCTCTTTGAACTCGATGAATACATCTTCCCCAAATCGAACTTTTTGTAATTCGATATAAGCCTGAATATATTCCTTTTCTTTGGATATGGGTACCATCTTTAAGTCTGATTCATAAAGCATATATCTTAATAAGGAGGATAATTTAAGAGTGACATTTTCCGCATCTTTCGTATTCTTTACCTTAATTAAATAAACAATGCTATTCAAAACATTGAAAATGAAATGCGGTGAAATTTGTGATCGTAAAAAATTTAATTCTGATTGTAGACGCTCAGATGATTCTTGATTATTCCTACGTTCTAATTCAAAATATTCAAGAATTAAACTATATAAAGTGGCAATACTCGATATAACAAATAAGGAATATAAATTACCCATATTGACCACTATATTATCTTCATCAAAAATGAAAAATTTTTCCTCAATATAATTTTGGATAAACCAAAAAATAATTAACGAAACCAATATGGCCATTAGGTATTGCCCAATTCCTTTTTCCTTTAAAATCTTTGGATATAAAACCAACGTAATTAAATAAAATAAAGGAACCACCATTCCAATCTCTACCATGAAATGCTCGGAAAATTCCCTAATTCCATGTTCTTCCAAATGCCCTTCTCCATGTGGATGATGCACCGGACTAAACATGGGTAAGCCAATCCATACCCCCCAAAAAAGGATATTAATTAATATTTTGAAATAATAAATGTAATTCGTTGGCTTTTTCATCCCCCAAATCTAAGTTTTTTTTCAAGCAAATCCCTCGCATGTCGAAGAAATGACAAAATCCGGGGATGAACTATGAACTATGAACTATGAACTATGAACTATGAACTATGAACTATGAAC
>CAZXZK010000003.1:52796-57978 GCA_964645295.1 uncultured Cytophagales bacterium
ATGAACTATGAACTATGAACTATGAACTATGAACTATGAACTATGAACTATGAACGATGAGTTATGACTTCAAAGTTTAAAACTCAAATTTTATATCTTGCAAGGGGCGTGATGTCCTGTCCACAAAAGTCGGACTTTTCTGCTTTGAAATGTGCCGCCATGGCAATCATCGCAGCATTGTCGGTACAATATTGAAAGGAAGGAATGAATACCTCCCATCCCATTTTTTCTCCTAATTCTTCTAAGCGCGTCCTTAATCCAGTATTGGCAGATACCCCACCTGCAATGGCAATTTGTTTTAATCCCAAATCTTTCATTGCTAGTTTCACCTTTTTTAATAATATCTCAATCAGCGTAAATTGAACACTTGCGCAGATATCTGCTTTGTTATCCTCAATGAAATTCGGATTTTCCTTACTATGATTTTGTAAAAAATATAAAATATTGGTTTTAATTCCTGAAAAAGAAAAATCATACCCCTTCATGGTGACGATTGGGAATGGATATTTTAAGGGATCTCCCCCTTTTGCCAATAGGTCAATCATGGGGCCCCCGGGATAGGGCAAACCAATTAATTTAGCTGTTTTATCAAAAGCCTCTCCAACCGCATCATCCAAGGTTTCCCCAATTACTTCCATCTCTAAAGCAGATTTTACCAAGACAATTTGGGTATGCCCTCCACTAACTGTTAGACATAAAAAGGGGAATTTTGGTCTTGGCTCCTCAATAAAATGAGCTAATACATGCGCCTGCATATGATTTACCTCGATTAATGGAAGATCCAAGGCCAAGGCCATTGATTTGGCAAAAGAGGTTCCAACTAATAATGCTCCTAAAAGACCAGGCCCCCGCGTAAAAGCAATAGCATTCAAGTCCTTTTTTAGTATATTTGCTTTTTGGAGAGCTTCGTCCACCACAGGGATGATGGATTTTTGATGAGCTCTACTGGCAAGTTCGGGGACAACCCCTCCCCACTGTGTATGAATTAACTGGGTAGAAATAATATTTGATTTTATTTCTCCGTTACTTATCACAGCGGCAGAGGTTTCGTCGCAAGAAGATTCAATTGCTAGTATGTTCATCCTAAATTTTTTTCAAAATTAACGATTAATTCTGTATTTTGAATAATTAACCATTCTATGGTAAAAATTGTAAAAATAGCTATTAAGTCCATCCTTTATGGGATGTTTACCCTATTTTTCGCCATTTTTATTTTCATCCTATTCCTTCGTGTTCCCTATAATCAAGTTCGATTGGCCCAATATTTTCGTCCAAAAATCGAAAAAGCCATTGGGTTCCCTATTCAATTAAGAAGTATCGAATTTAAATTTTTTAACGAATTAAATATCCACGATATCTATATTAAAGACCGTCAAAATAATCAAATGATTTTCGTCAAAGAACTTGATTTTAACTTTGATTGGTCACAACTCTTGTTCCGAGGGAATCGTCCGCTCATGACCTCTGCAAGACTGATTCAGCCCAATGTTCACCTTATTCAAGATGCTCAGACACGCCTCTTGAATATGGATGAATTCGTTAAGGCAATTATCGCAGCTGTTCAAGATCCTAATCGGCCTAAAAACCGTCCTAATGCGCTTTTTACCATTAAAGAAATTGATATTATCAATGGCCGTTTTCGTCTAGATATTAATTCCAAGGAAAACGAATCTGCTCCCAATCATTTTGATATTACCCATTTTGAATTGAGAGATATTCATAGCTCAGTCAAAGATTTTTATGTCATTGGCGACACTGTCGGTTTAAAAACCCTTGGTTTACGAGCCAAGGATGATTATACCGGTGTGAATATTAAAAAATTGGATACCGATTTTCGGATTTCTCAAACCGAAATGCGCTTTGATGACCTAAGTCTTTATCTCAACGATTCTTGGGTTTCTAATCAATTGGTTTTCTCCTACAATCAATTAGTAGATGTTTCTGACTTTATCAATAAGGTGGATATGGAAGCAGATTTAAAGGGGTCTATCGTAGATGGAAAGGATGTGGAGATTTTTATCCCTGCCATGAATCAATATCCTGGTAAATACCGTCTGTCGGGAAATTTGTTCGGTTTGGTAAAGGATTTAAGTCTAGAGGATTTTGAAATTGGTTTTGGTAGTGCCTCTGTGCTGAGAGGAGATTTTGACTTCTTAGGTTTGCCCAATATCAACCAAACCCAAATGGCTTTAAAAATTATCCCTTCCATAATCTTACCCCAAGATCTGAAAGTTTTTCTTTCCCAAGAATCCTTGAATAAAATCAAACCTTTAGGAAAAACCCGTTTGACTGGTAATTTCTCAGGTACCAACCAAGTATTTACCTTCCAAGGAAATGCCTTCACCAATTTGGGTTTAATGAGTGGGAATGTTCAATTTGACCTAAAAGAGGATGAAAGTATTTCTTCTTACCAAGGAGATATTCAACTCAATACCTTCCAATTAGGTAAACTGCTTAATTTGGAAGAATATTTGTCCACCGTGAATTTACAAGGGACTATCCAAGGTACTGGCTTTACCAATTCTTCTGCCGATTTAGACGTAGACGGGATCGTCTCTGAAATTAATTTTAATGATTATCCCTATAAAAATGTAGCCTTAAAAGGAAATTTAAAACAATCTCTTTTCAACGGAATCGTTTCCATTTCAGATACCAATATTCAGATTAATACCATCGGTCAAATAGACCTAAGAGAGGAAATACCTCATTATTCTTTAAATGGAATTATTCGCTTTGCTAATCTTCAAGCCTTAAATTTTGCCCGTGATTCCATTCAGATCAAATCTGAATTTGAAGGCGATTTTAGGCTTTCTTCCATCGATAATCTTAGCGGTCAATTAAACCTGACAGACTTCCTCTTAAAGAAAAAAAATTCCCCTGATTTGGTTTTGAAAGAATTGAATTTTAATTCAAATTTGAATAATCCCTTTGAACGAAATTATTCCTTCCAATCAGAAATCTTAGATGCTAAATTGAAAGGAAATTTTCTACCGTCTGATTTTATCAAGGATTTAAAACAAGTTGGAAATGAGTATATCCAATATTTTACCATGAATAAATTAGAACAAAATGACTATTACCAAAGTGCTTACAAAGGGGATGGAGCCGATTATTTTGCTGATTTCAATATTACCTTAAAACAATCTTCCGCCATCCTTCAACGTTGGTTTCCGGATTTATCCCTTTCTGATCAAACCATTTTTAATGCCAATGTCAAAAAAGGAAAATACTTCAATTTAAGCATCGAGTCCTACCCAGATACCCTGCGTATCGGGGATTATAATTTCTACCAATCCGTTTTTTCCTTTCAAAGCTCAAAAGAATTCGGCGGGCCAGGGATCTCCTCCAGCCTCTTTTATCAAAGTAGAAAACAACAACTTAATTTCTTAACACCCACAGAAAATCTTAAAATGGATGCCCTGTGGGATCAAGATAAAATCAATTTTATTCTCGACTTAAAACAAGAAAATCAAAATAATTTAGGACATTTAAATGGCCAATGGAAAATTGAAAATAATGGATTTACCCTTAAATTTAAAGACTCCTTTTTTAAATTATTAGGACAAAACTGGGAGGTAGATCCTGCCAATAAAATGACCCTCGGAAAGAATATATTTCAAGCCGAACATGTGAATATTTTTAATTCTGATCAGTCGATTAAATTAAGTGGAAAAATCGCTGAAGACTCCACCTCAATCCTAAGTATTGATGCGGATGATTTTCAATTGAATACCTTAAAACCCTTGTTTTCTGTCAGCATAGACGGGACGCTCAATTCCTCGATTAAAATTAGAAACTGGTTTCAAGATTCGAAAATTGATGCCTGGACAACCATCGATGATCTGGCATTAGGAGCCATTAAGATAGGGGATATGATTGGATTTGGAAATTATAACCCTGCTTCCAAAAAGATGGATTTAAATGTTAATTTCGACCGAGAAAATGAATCTTTTTTGATTATAGATGGAACCTATCAACCCAATCTTTCTGAAAATTATTTTGATTTAAATGCGGAGTTGAATCGAACTTCTGTGAATATTCTTGAACCCTTTTCTAAAGGAATCTTCTCTAAATTTGATGGTTATGCCTCAGGTTATGTCCATGTTGGTGGAGAATTGACCAACCCCGATATTGAAGGAAAAATATCCGTGGATTCCGTCCAATTGGTTTATGATTATCTCAATCAAAAATCCTTTGTTTCCGATACCATTGAATTTAAAAACCGATCAATAATTGCCAAAAATTGGCATGTTAATGATGAGGAAGGAAACAAAGCCCTATTTAACGCCAAGATTGAATTTCAGAAAAATCAACCCCTCTTCTTTGATATCAATACCCAATACACCAACTATAAAATTATTAACACCGAAAGAAAAGAAGATTCTTATTATTATGGGCTTGGTTATGGTACGGGAAATACCCATATCCTTGGAAAAAATAATAAAATATATATTGATGGAAATATTAAAACCACTGATGGAACCCGTTTATTCATACCGCTAGACAAAGAATATAATACCGTGGAAGAGCTAGGAGGCTATGAATTCCTTTCCAAAACAATCGAACAAAGAAATTTAACTATCGAAGACTCCTCCAAGAAAAATTCAGATCTTGGTATCATTATGGATCTGAATTTAGAGGTTACTCCAGAGGCCTATGGAGAGGTAATTTTTGATTCAAAAAAAGGCGACCTCATGCGCATGTATGGAACAGGAAATCTGAATTTAGGAATAAATCCTAAAGGCGATTTTATCTTAAAAGGTCGTTATGCCATCGACCAAGGAGACTATACCTTTTCCTTGCAAAATATCATTAATAAGAAATTCCAAATTGAACGAAATTCCTCCATCACTTGGGAAGGTGACCCGCTGGAAGGAAAAGTGGATATCAAAGCAATCTATACCCAATACGCCTCTCTTTTTCCTATTTTATTGGATACCACAAATAAAGGTTCCTTGCCCGAATTCAAAAGAAGGTATCCGGTAGACGTCACAATTAACCTTGAAAACGAACTGCTTTCTCCAGACGTCTCCTTCCAAATTGGCGTAAGAGACTATCCCAAAGATGTGAATTTTAATTCCTCCGTAACTGCCTTTACTAATCGTCTTCAAACCGACGAACAAGAATTAACCAAACAGGTTTCTAACCTTTTATTATTCGGCCAATTGACCTCCCCCTACGG
>CAZXZK010000003.1:57988-60387 GCA_964645295.1 uncultured Cytophagales bacterium
CGGTAATTTTGTGGGGAATTTCACCGAAATGCTCTCCAATCAATTATCCAATTTGGCTAGTCGGTTGAATCGAAATTTAAGCCTCGATGTTTTCCTTGGTGGGGGAGGCTTCACCCAAGAATTTTTATCCAATCTTCAACTCAGAGCCTCCTATAATTTTAATGATCGATTCCGGATTACCCGAAGTGGCGCCTTCACTGATGCCCGAAATCAAACCTCCGCCCGATTATTACTGGGCGATTGGGCCGCCGAATGGTTTATTAAAAAAGATGGTTCGCTTCGTTTGAAAGGTTATAATAGAAATGTTCAAACCTCCCTTGCCGGTTCATTAGAATCATATCAAATCAACCAAACCTTCGGTACATCCATCTCCTTCCAAAAAAACTTTGATCGATTGTTCTTTCAAAAAAAGAAAGATTGATAATTTCTTCGTATTTTTGCACAATTTTTCTTAATAAACGTAAAAGTATTCATCGTGAGTTTTAAAGAATTTAAGAATTTAGATTACGCCCAAGTCGCCAACGAAATATTAGACTTCTGGAGAAAGGAAAATATCTTTGAAAAGTCCATTGAAAGTCGAGAAGGAAAGCCAAGCTTTACTTTTTTTGAAGGCCCTCCCTCTGCCAATGGTACCCCCGGTATTCACCATGTAATGGCACGTACCATAAAAGATATTTTCTGTCGATACCAAACCCTCAAAGGCAAGCAAGTTAAAAGGAAAGGCGGTTGGGATACTCACGGTCTTCCTGTAGAACTACAAGTAGAAAAATCACTCGGTATTACGAAAGAAGATATCGGAAAAACCATTTCCGTAGAAGATTATAACCAACAATGCAAAGAAACTGTCATGAAATTCACCAATGAATGGAATGAACTGACAGAAAAAATGGGTTATTGGGTCGATTTGGAAAACCCTTATGTCACCTATCATACCGATTATATCGAATCCGTTTGGGCCCTGTTGAAAAAGATTTACGACCGCGGTTTATTATACAAAGGCTTTACCATTCAGCCCTATTCTCCGGCTGCAGGTACCGGCCTTTCTTCCCATGAATTGAACCAACCCGGCTGCTATAGAGAGGTAAAAGATACCTCCCTTACCGCCCAATTCCAACTAAAGAAAAATCCAAAATCCGATTTTCTTTACCAAAAAATAAATCGTGGTGAGGTCTATGCTTTGGCATGGACAACCACCCCCTGGACCCTCCCTTCCAATGCTGCCCTGACTGTCGGGAAAAATATTGAATATGTTTTAGTAGAATGCTTGAACCCCTACACAGAAATTCCAGTAAACGTGATTCTTGCAAAAGATTTAATGAATGCCTATTTCAAGGCAGACGATGATTCTTACAAGATTTTATTGGCTTGTAAAGGTGCCGATTTGGAGGGTGTTGAATACGAACAATTAATGCCCTACGTCCAACCAAATCAACCAGCCTTTCGCATCATCATCGGCGATTTCGTCACTACCGAAGATGGTACAGGAATCGTTCATACTGCCCCCACTTTTGGTGCAGATGACTTCCGTGTTGCCGCACAAAACGGAATTCCCGCCATCACCATCCAAGATGAAAATGGTAAAGATGCCCCTTTGGTCGATCGGACCGGCCGCTTCGTCAAAGAAGTCACAGACTATGCCCTAGAACCTGTGAAAGAATCTTTTCTTTCCCAAGAAGAACAAGCAGAAGAAGCCAAGAAACAAGGAAAAGATAAATACTTAACTGTCGATGAACGCATTGCTATTCAATTGAAGACCGAAAACAAAGCCTTCCATGTTCAGAAATTTAATCATACTTATCCGCATTGCTGGCGTACAGACAAACCGGTGCTCTATTATCCTTTAGACTCTTGGTTTATCAAAACCACCGCTATCAAAGAGGATTTAATTCGTTTAAATAATACTATCAACTGGAAACCAGAATCAACTGGCACCGGCCGCTTTGGAAATTGGTTGGAAAATCTGGTAGATTGGAACCTTTCCCGCTCCCGTTTCTGGGGAACACCACTCCCTATTTGGCGCTCAGAAGATGGAAGAATTGAACGTTGTATCGGTTCTGTTGAAGAACTGAAAATAGGCTTATCCCAGGCCATTAATTCTGGCCTTTTAAATCCAGACCAAATACAAGGAAATCAATCTTTCCTTGCTGGAATCGATTCCGGAGAAGTGGATTTACACAGACCTTATGTAGATACCATCTTCCTCGTTGAGAGTGGTGAAATCCTGAAAAGAGAAACCGACCTGATCGACGTCTGGTTTGATTCAGGGGCCATGCCTTTTGCCCAATGGCATTATCCTTTTGAAAAGGAAGAAATTTGGAAGAATTCTTATCCGGCAGATTTTATCTCCGAAGGTGTAGACCAAACCCGTGGATGGTTCTTTACCCTTCATGCCATCTCTG
>CAZXZK010000003.1:60408-63421 GCA_964645295.1 uncultured Cytophagales bacterium
ACCGGTTTGGTTCTCGATAAAAATGGAAATAAAATGTCTAAACGTTTAGGCAATGCCATTGATCCTTTTGAAACCTTGAAAAATTACGGGGCAGACCCAACCCGTTGGTATATGATTACCAATGCACAACCGTGGGACAACCTCCGTTTTGATCTCGATCAAATCACTGAAATCAGAAATAAATTCTTTGGTACCCTCACCAATACCTATAATTTCTTTGCACTTTATGCCAATTTAGATGGCTTCGATGTCTCTAAAGTGGTCTTAAAAGAAGAAGATTTAACCGAATTAGATCATTGGATTTTATCCCAATTAAATACCCTGATCAAAGAGGTAGACGAGGCTTATGAATCCTATGAACCAACTAAAGCGGGTAGAGCCATCCAAGATTTTGTGAGCGACCATCTTTCCAATTGGTATGTGCGTTTGTCGAGAAGACGTTTCTGGAATACCAATGCCGAAAATAAAGGCCTTTCCCCAGATAAAATCGCCGCTTATTCAACCCTGTATCATTGCCTAGAAGTGATTTCAAAATTAATGTCGCCAATCGCTCCTTTTTATTCAGATTGGTTATATAAGAATTTGAATGGGAAAGATTCTGTTCATCTAACAAATTTCCCTCAGGTGGATGACAAGAGAGTCAATACCTCCTTGGAAACCTCCATGGATTTGGCACAACGAATTTGCTCCTTGGTTCACTCCCTAAGAAAAACCAATAAACTAAAGGTGCGTCAGCCTCTTTCTAAAGTCATTGTTCCGGTCCTACAAGAAACAACCCGAAACCAAATTAGACGAGTAGAAAATCTGATTACCTCCGAGGTAAATATCAAAGCCGTAGAATATATCGGAGACACAGATGGTATCTTAGAGAAAAAAGTAAAACCGAATTTCAAAGCTCTTGGCCCAAAATTTGGAAAAGATTTGAAAACCGTAGCCGCCTTGATCTCCGCCTTATCAAAAGAAGAATTGGCCCAATTAGAATCCAATAATTCCCTGATATTAGGAGATTTTGAAATTAATTTAGACGATGTGGAAATCCAAACACAAGATCTTCCAGGCTTCCTGACAATCTCTGAAAATGGTCTTACCATCGCCCTAGATAATACCCTGACAGACGATTTAATTCGAGAAGGTAAAGCCAGGGAGGTCGTCAATCGCATTCAAAACCTTCGAAAAGAATTGGGCTTTGAAGTCGTAGATAAGATTCAAGTTCAATATGCCACGGAAAGTACAGCCATTCAATCGGGGATTGAACAATTCAAGTCCTATATCGCTCAGGAAGTACAGGCCATCTCCATTGAAAAAGCAATGCTTTCAAGCGGAAATGAAGCCTTGATTGATGAGGAGGCGATAATTTTTGAATTAAAACTTCCCTAAGGAAATTTTTTTGTAAATTTATTCTCCATGAATAAAAAGAGAATAGTGGCTTTATTGGTATTTATCCTATCTTGTTTGGTGCTAATAACGGCAACCAACCAAAGCTGGATGAGGGCCTATTCAAAATGGGCTTATAGCAATCAAGGTCTCTTAGGGTCCGATAAATATTCCCAAGGAGATCTATACGGGATTTCTTATTACCCCGGATTCGGAAAGGATTTTAAAGAAGCCTTTCTATCGCCCCTGCAAGATAGTATCCATCAAACAAAAGATTTGACCATCCTCGGCGATTCCTATTTCTATTCGTATTTTGACCCGAATGTCCCCAATTTCATAATAGATTCCAGTTTCCATCTATATATTTGGAATCGAAAAAATACCCTCCATGCCCCCACAGATTCCTCCATTCTTTTGATTGAAATGGTTGAAAGAAATATCTTTCAACAATTGAATCTGGCGAACATCAAAACAGTTTTCGAGCCAACCAATCCACAGACCAGTCAAACCAATTTTAATTCCCTAATCGAGGAGCATTTATACCACCCCACCCTTAAAGAGAATTTGGAATTTATTTTATTTAGTCATCGACTATTTTCGAAAATTAAGGAAGCAAAATCTTGGTTGGATTTACATGTTTTTGGAAATAAAATCCAAGGGGTGGAAATTTCAGCCAATCAGGAATTTTTATTTATGGAAGAGACCGTGGATCCTACCAATAAAGCCTCTAGCTATTATGCCTATACAGACCATGAACTTGGCTTATTCGTACAAGAATTGAATGCCATCCAATCTTATGTGAAAGGATTAGGCTATTCAGACGTGTATTTCTCCATCATCCCGAACCCTGTCAGGCTATTGGAAGCAGGAGATTCACGAATGAATTCTTTATTCGACGATTTAGCCACCTTTCAAAACCGCGAATGGATTTTTATCGACCCTCGCCCTTCCTTATCACAGGATCCGACGCAAAATTTCTATCATTCCGATTCTCACTGGAACCTAACTGGCGCCTCTAAATTCCGCGATTTAATCAATCATTCATTTAAGGAATAGAAAAGAGGAAAGAGTAGCTGCCGCTCTTCACTCTTCAAAATCTATTTTCAAAATCTTTGCGGCATTGGTAAAATAGATTTTTTTCAAGACTTCGTCTGGAAGATTCAGTCCGTACATTCTCCAGAAGGCATGGCGTTTTCTAAAGTATTTGAAATATTCGTCGCCAGTTTCTAGGAGTCTGAAATAGGTATGGTATTCTTCGGGTGCCCAGGTGTCTTTCCCGAATAAGATTCTATCTTGGTATTGAATGAAAAATTTTCTGGCAAATTGGGGTTGTCGTCCTAATTCTGCAACGATCGCTCCGAATTCCGTTACCATATTTGGGTAAGTATCCAACATTTTTCCTAGCCGTTGAAGATCATTGCCCATCCAAGCGAAATGAGCTGAGATAAAGGTCGTTTCTGGATGTTTCCGGATCATGTCGAAATGTTCAGCCATTACTTTCTCCCAGGTAGGGAATTTCTCTGGGGGTCTTGCTCGTGAGGGGAATTGTTTTAATTCCAACCAACGCTCATTGAAGCGATCGTGCGGATCAAAAAAAGGCGCTGGCTAGGTTGCTCGAATGAAGCCTACTACCTTGGCA
>CAZXZK010000003.1:63431-64393 GCA_964645295.1 uncultured Cytophagales bacterium
GTCCGTCTTTAAAATGAAATTCTAGTCCAAGATTTTTATAAATTTTTAAACCACGAGCCCCGGCTTTTACATCTTCCTTTAATTGTTTTACGGCTTTGGCAGACCAGTCGGCCTCATCGATTCCACTAAAATCGATATTGGTGAATTGGAGGATTCGTCCATTCGTTTGTTCTTGCGAAGCTTTGATGGAGGCTACCAGGTATTCAGGATCTTTTATACCGAATTGGGTTTCACCACGAGAATCGGTAAAGCGGGCAAATCCACGTCCGGATAGGTTCACCATATAGGCCATATTGAGATCATCCATTTCTTTCACGACTTTCCTTGAGTCTTGGTTAGGCATATTGCCTTGGTGATTATGGATATCAATAAAGGGGAATTTCGCCTTTTTAACGATATGCTCGGGAACCTTGAGGGTAGAGGTTGGTTCATATTCCTCGAAGTCCATTTTCAATTCTTGTGCGAAAAGGAAAGGGGCGGTGAAGAGGGTAAAACTTAATAGGAGTAAATTTTTCATGACTTTAATTTAAGGAAAAATCCTGAAAAAAAAATAACTCCGGTTAGAGACCGGAGTATTTTTCCACTATCCTAACAATTATAACTTTTTTGAAGTTATAATCTTCCATTATTATTATGCCTTTTGTCTACACACGAGACATATTTGACACAATTCAAATCTAGCATAATTCAAAAATTTTACCAAGTTTTTTTCAAGAAGTATAGTAACGTTTCTGAGAAATGTATACAAAGATTAATGTTTTTGGATCTTCTTATATTTTAAAAATTCATCAATATTTTATATTCCATTAAATTTATTCTCCAAGTAAACAGAAAATTCTAGATAAATCTCCCTTGATGGTTTGTGAATTTTTCATTTTTCATAAGTGGATAAGTCATTTCAAATTTCAATCATATTTTTCAGTTTTCAAAACACTTAATTGATAAAATTCAATAAAACCCCG
>CAZXZK010000004.1:0-17691 GCA_964645295.1 uncultured Cytophagales bacterium
AAGATATTTTTCAATTAAGAAAATTTCTATACCTTCAGAACCTCTTGATTCAACCAATTTAATATGTTCGTCTAATTCAGTTAAGGTGAAAGTTTCCTGAATTAAATGTTTATTTTCAAAGTCTTTCGGGCTCAAATTTATTGTTGTATCCAATTTTACACCACTTTCCACCATTCTTTTTCCTTCTTCATCAATCCTGATTTGATAATTCATTAAACTCCATTTTTTCATGGTAGTATCCCAAAGAATTCTATCTGCAGTAACTTTTCTTTTAATATCAATCCCTTCAATTTTTTCTAAGGTAAAACGATAGCCAATTTTGAAATTATTATCATAAGATTCTAAAAAGGCATATAAATCCGGACCTATTTTTACATGGTAATTTCGCTTGTCGAAAAAATAATTTGAATTAATATATTTATGTTCGAAGGGTACACGGACTTTGTTTGCATTAGGCACTATCCAGCCGATCATGATAAAGGTCCAAATGGCAATAATGCTTGCCCCAATGATATAGGGTCTCATCAGTCTAGTAAAACTAATTCCGGTGCTTAGCGAGGCAATAATTTCTGTTCTTGAAGCCATATTTGCAGTAAAAAATACAGTGGCTATGAATACCATCAAGGGGCTGATATAATTTGCCCAAAAAGGAATAAAATTTAGATAATAATCGAATAAAATTTCATTTAATGGTACATTTTTTCGAATGAAATCATCTGTTTTCTCCGTATAATCAATCACGATCACAATCACGACTATGATTAAAACAGCGAATACATAGGTCTTCAAAAATTTCTTAAGTATATAAAGATCAAGGATCTTCATCTTTTTAAATTTTATTTTTGTATTCCAATCCAGAGAATAAATGTAAAAATAATACCCGAGACATTCTAAAATTAAATGGGACCATAATCAGGGAAACTGTTACGATTGGGACGACATAGCCCATGGCAGGAGGGTCATTAAAAAAATTATAAATGATAACTGCCCCAACCAACATAATTCCAATCGTAAAGGCATAGGATACATACATTGCTCCAAACCAAAAACCTGGTTCCACTTCGTATTTTACATCACAAATAGGGCATCTTTCATTTGTGTCTGAAAATTTAATAATATTATACCATTTATATTTAAATACCCTACCCTCATGGCATTGAGGGCAGCGACCTTTTAAAACGGCTAATAATTTTGATGAGGATGCCATAGAACTAATTATTTTGTTAAAATTACAAAAAATTACGGGATTCTGTTATTTTGGAGATTAACTTCGTATAAATAATTATATTTGTAAAAAACTGACAATCATGTACGAAATCATTTTAAAAGTGCACTCTATTTTACGCTGGGCCGTTTTGGTTTTCGGGGTATTAGCCTTTATTAAAGGAATTCAAGGAGCTAGGAATAAAACAGCCTATACGGACTCTGATAGAAAAATGGGCTTATTTTATTTAATCTCTGCTCATACGCAATTATTATTAGGCTTGATTTTATATTTCTTTTTAAGCCCGATTACGGCAGCTGCCCTTCAAGATTTTGGAAGTGCGATGAAATCTCCGGATTTAAGATTCTATGCTGTGGAGCATTTAATTACCAATTTAGTCGCAATTGCCATCATTACCATTGCTTATTCAAAAAATAAAAGAGCCACTGATAGCCAGGAAAGACATAAGAGGGCCTGGAAATTATATGGTTTGGCTTTAATTTTGATTATTAGTAGAATTCCTTGGGAGAGATTATTTTAATGAATGAGTAACCATAAAGCCGTATTTCTTGATCGGGACGGCGTATTAAATAAAGATTTTGTAGACTATGTTTGGTCTGCTGAAAAACTATTTATTTTAGACGGTGTTTCCGAAGCCTTGAGAAAACTTCAATCTGCAGGGTATAAATTGATTGTGATTACGAATCAAAGTGGTATTGCAAAGGGGCTTTATACTAGAGAGGATGTTCGTTGGGTCCATGAGGAAATCCAAAGACGTACGGGAGTGATTTTAGATGATCTATATTTCTGTCCTTATCATGAAAAGTATGATACCTTGTCATTGATTAGAAAGCCAAATTCCTTAATGATTGAAAAAGCGATAGCTAAATACTCGATTTCAATAGAGGATTCATGGATGATTGGTGATCATGAGAGAGATATACAAGCAGGCCAGAAAGTGAAATTAAAAACCATTCGTATTTCTAACCAGCCTGTTGATACTCAGGCAGATTTTACCTGCCAATCCTTATTAAAAGCAATTGATATTATTCCTTGTTAAAAATTTGGTTTATTCCAGACGCTTGGTTAAGAATGATTCTTCCTTTGATTTCATTCAAGGGTTCTATCGCAATGGACTCATTAAATTGCCCCAATATTTTTACTGAATTTTGAAAAATCCTATTACCTTCTATTGAAAAAATGATACCTTCTTTTCCTTCTTGAATAATTCCTTCAATGGGAATTATTGTATGGAGTTTTGATTGGGTATAAATTTCAGCTTTAATTTGTTGCCCTAAAATGAATTTTTCATAATCCATTTTATTTTCAAAATGTGAATGAACAGAAATTGTTCGGTCATTCGGATTGATATTTTTTCCTATTAGAAAAATTTTAGCGGGGAATGGATTATTATTTTGGTCAAAAATAACCACTTTATTTCCCACCTCGATAGATCCAAAATCTTGTTCATAGATTTTCAATTCTGCATGGAGATGATTGGCTTTTATGATACTTACAAGCGAGGTAGAGGGGTTATAGGTTTTCCCTAAAACAATGTTTACTTCCCCAATGTTTCCCTGAAAAGGAGAGTGAATTTTAATTGTCTTAGCAATGATTCTTTGGTTTAATTGTTCAAAATTTACTTGAAGATTTTCCAATTTTAATTTTAAATTTTCTAATAAAGATTGATTAGATTTTACCTTGAATTCAATGGCATCAAATTCCTTCTGAGATGAAATTTGATTTTTCAATAAGTTTTTTTGGCGCTCAAATTCTTTTTTATTAGCCTCTAACTCTGCTTGAATGGTGAGATATTTCTCTTGCAAATCAAGGAATTCATAACTTTCAAATTCTGCTAAAATTTCTCCTTTTTGAAGTTGTTTACCAGGAAGCAATTCTTTCATCGAAATAACTCTTGCAGTAATTGGCAAGGAAATTTCAACAAGATCATTTGGAGGGACATCAATCATTCCAATCGCTGAAAAAGTAATGGGAATTTCACCTTTCAATAAGGTATCAGTCACTAATTTTAGACTCTTAATTTGATCTTCCCTCAATACTAGTTGGTTTAAGTTAGATTCTTTAGATGTCGTTTGGGTTTCTTCCAATTTATTACAAGAAATAAGGGCAAAAGCCATGATTCCTAAAATTATTTTATTCTTCATATCCGACTAAGGTTTCAAGTTCAATTATTAATTTGTTTTTGTTTTGGAGCTCATTTAAATAGGCTTCTCTAATTTTCCAAGCCTGATTGGATAATTGAGCAAATTCTAAATAGGAGATTTCACCAATTTTAAAAGATAATAAACCGTTATTTTCTAAAAGTTCTGCATGAGATAAACCAGTTTCCTCGTAATATTCAATACTTTGATTAGTTTTTGTCAGCTCTTTTAAAAGGGTAGAATGGTTGAGTTCTAAATTAGATTTTTTATACTCCAGTTCTATTTCCTTTGATTCGTATGCTTTTTGAGCAGATTGAATTCTTGCTTTTTGAGCCCCCTTAAAAAGGGAAATATTTATTCCAGCTAAAATTGCAGGTTGATTTTTTGTTCCTTCAATACTTTGATTGATGATTCCTATTTTAAAATCGGGTTTCAATTTCTGCTTTTCAATTTCTATCATTAATTTTTTTGAATTTAATTCTGATTCCAAAACCTTCAATCCCGGATTAGAAAAAATTGAAGAATTGTATACAAAAGATTCCTCCAAATAGACGATTTCCTCAATTTCAAAATCCCTCGTATCATTCATCCAAAATTTTAAAGTTTGATAACCAATGTCGATATCCTTGATTAAACGATTTATTTTTACCTCGAATTCCTTAAAATTTGCCTCCAAACTGATAAAGGGTAATTTACCTGAAGAACCCATTTCAAAACTTTTTTTAGCCGCTTCCATGGATGCTTTATAAATTTCCCTTTGAATAGTATAGTAATCTAAAAGCTTATTCTGAATAGTTAATTGCGTATAATAATTTCTAACGGCAGAAATTACCATGGTTTGAATGATTTTTTGATTATTCAATTCTAAATCTGACTGACTCTCCAAAAATTCAATTTGCTTTTTTATCAGGCCTGGCCAAGGAATGGTTTGTCCTACAGAGACAAAATAATCGTTCTTTTGGGGTAATTGAATTTTTCCAAATTGGTAATCAATGGCTGTTTTCCCAAATTCTTTTCCAGAACCAATCAATTCTAGAGCCGCCTGATAAGTTAAATCTCCTTGTTTAATCCAAGGATTTTCTTTTTTAGCGATTTGAACGCATTCATTTAAACTTAAACGGGGTTTTGATTGGCTAAAAACTGAAAAACTGATAAGGGTAAAAAGGATAATTAAGCTTGTTTTTGATACCAGTATTTTCTTTTTTGAATAAATATAGTAATAAACTGTTGGGAGGATAACCAAGGTAAGAATGGTTGCTGTTATTAATCCTCCAATAACGACTGTTGCCAAGGGCTTTTGAACTTCCGCGCCAGGAGAAATGCTTATAGCCATAGGCAAGAAACCTAATGAAGCCACTAAAGCGGTCAATAAAACAGGTCTGAATCGAGTTTCCACCCCTTTAAAAACAATCTCTTTGATAGACAAATTAGTAGAACTTTTTAATTCTTTAAAATTAGAAATTAATACAATTCCATTCAGTACGGCCACACCAAATAAAGCAATAAAGCCAATACCAGCGGAAATAGAAAAAGGCATATCTCTAAAGCTTAATGACCAGATACCTCCTATGGCTGAAAGAGGAATTGCCAGATAGATGATACTTGCATCTAAAAATGATTGAAAGGTTAAGAACAATAGGATAAAAATTAAAATTAAGGCCAAAGGTACCACAATCATCAATCGTTCTTTTGCTGCATTTAAATTTTCAAAAGTCCCACCATATTCAATAAAATAACCACTTGGTAAAACCAGTTCTGTTTTTTGGATCTTTCGAATATCCTCTACTACCGATTGTAAATCACGATTTCTTACATTTATTCCAATCGTAATTCTTCGTTTTGCATTATCTCTACTGATTTCTACAGGAGCAGATTGATATTCAATTTTAGCTAAGGTAGAAAAAGGAACTGTGCTGCCATTTTTTAAAGGAATTGCCAAGGATTTGATATCTTCAATATTTTGCCGATAATTTTTATCTAGCCGAACCGTTAAATCAAATCTCTTTTCTCCTTCTAAAACAGAGCCTATATTTTCTCCGGCAAATGCTGCACGGGTAAATAAATTTATTTCATCAATAGTCACTCCAAACTGGGCAAGTTTATCTCGATTTGGAATAATAAAGATTTGAGGAATTCCATCTATTTGTTGAACTTTTAGATCACCAATCCCTTCCACAGAAGCAATTTTTTTCGCAAATGAACTTGCTTCATTATATAAAACCTGCAAATCTTCTCCAAAAATTTTAATTGCAATATCAGATTTGGAACCCCCAATTAATTCATTAAAACGCATTTGAATGGGCTGGGTAAATTCAAAATTAATATTCGGAAAAACATTGAGAGCCTCATCCATTTTCTGGGCTAATTCTTCATATGAATTCGCTTTTTTCCATTGGTCTGGTTCAGTCAATTGAATGATTAAATCACAATTATTGATGCCCATTGGATCTGTAGGAATTTCCGAGGCCCCAATTCGAGATGTAATGGAAATTATTTCTTCTGGAAACTCTTTTAATAAAAATTTTTGCGCTTCATTATTCATTTCAATACTTTGAGACAAAGATGCATCCGTAGGCAGTAAGGTCTCCACAGCAAAATCCCCTTCGTTTAGCTCAGGGATGAACTCTCCGCCCATATTTCCAAACCTCCAAATACTCATGGAAAGAAGAAAAATAGAAAGTAAAATCATCAGGACAGGTTTTTTAATACTAAATGATAATATTGGAGAAAATCCTGCATAAAATTTTTCTATTATATTATCTGCCAAAGTAATTTTATTGAATTTTTGGTTTTTAAGGAAAACGGCAGAAATCATGGGAATATAGGTTAATGATAAAATCATAGAACCAATTATGGCAAATGAGACGGTTTCAGCCATTGGTCTAAACATTTTTCCTTCAATACCACCCAAAGACATGATTGGGAAATAAACAATTAAAATGATAAAAACACCCATCGCAGCAGATTTGAAAACTCTTGTAGCAGCGTTTTCTAACTCCTCTTCAAAATTTAAATTAGCTGAATTTTTTAATTTTTGGAACCGATGAAGAATAGACTCTACAATAATGACCGAACCATCCACAATTAATCCAAAATCGATTGCCCCTAAACTCATTAAATTTGCCGAAACATTGAAAAATTTCATCAAACTAAAAGTGAATAATAAGGCAAGCGGGATGGTAGAGGCAACAATTAAACCTGCCCGAAAATTACCCAATAATACGACCAGGATAAAAATGACAATTAAACTACCTTCAATTAAATTCTTTTGAACAGTGGAAAAGGATTTTCCAATTAAAACCGATCGATCTAAATAAGGAACAATTTTAATCCCTTTTGGTAGGTTGGATTGAATTTGTTCAATTCGATTTTTTACATTAGCCACCACCTCTGAGGCATTGGCATTTTTTAATAATAGCATGACACCTCCAACAGTTTCTCCTTCCCCATTTCTTACCATTGCCCCATATCTTACAGCATGGCCAATAGAAACGGTACCTAAATCTTTTATTAATAATGGAATTCCCCCAAGTTTTGGAGGACGGACAACTATTTTTTCAATGTCTTTCAAACTTTGTATCATTCCTTCGGTACGGATGAAATAGGCATTTGTACTTCTTTCGATATAGGAACCACCCGAATTTGAATTGTTTTTATCTAAAGCATCTATCACCTCAGAAATATCGATTCCTTGATTTATCAAGTTTTTTGGATTAATCGAAACTTCATATTGCTTGACATACCCTCCAAATGAAGAAATTTCTACTACACCATTTATTCCTAATAGTTGTCTTTTTATGATCCAATCCTGAATCGTTCTTAAATCGGTAAGAGAATAGCGGTCTTTGTAAGCCTCATCCACTTCTAGGGTGTATTGGTAAAATTCCCCGAGACCAGTCGTGATAGGTGCCATTTCGGGTTTTCCAGACCCTTTTATCAAAGAATTTTCTGCTAATTTTATTTTTTCATCTACCTGTTGCCGGGCATATTGTAAAGAGACATCGTCTTCAAATACCACCGTAATGATAGATAAACCCATCCGAGACATGGATCGTATTTCTTCCGTGTTGGGGATTGTCCGCAGGGATAATTCCAAGGGATAAGTGACAAATTTTTCCACCTCCGAGGCTGCTAGGGCAGGAGATTGAGTAATTATTTGAACCTGGTTTGAGGTGACATCTGGAAGGGCGTCTATTGGGAGTTTGATAAATGAGTAAATCCCAAAGAGTGCCATTCCAATCACCAATAGACCCACAATTAATTTATTGTGAATACTAAAATGGATTATTTTTTTGACCATAATTTGAAAGAATATTAATTGTAAATAATTGACTACAATCAATATTTAGGAGGGCCATATAAAAGATTAATCAGAGAAAATTTATAGAGATTTTTATAAAGAGAATGTTTAATTTTAATGGAATGAATACCAAATAAAAAGAATTCTAAAACAAAAAAACTTTCCACTAAAAATAAAGCGATTGAACTTAAATCTAAATTTGGTAGGGTTTGGTGCTCTGATTTATTGGAATCAAAATGTTTGGAATCAGCATGGTAATGCATTTGTATAAATTTCCAAAAACTTATTTTTTCTTCCTTATCAAGATTATGCTCTTTGAAATGCTTTAGTACCTCGGAAATTTTGGTTGATTGCTCCAAACCTAAACTGGGAATTAAGGTATTTCCCAATAAAGTCGTAATTAATATAAGAGCAATTATTGAACGCATTTTTAAATTTAACGAATTGCAAATTAATGATTTTTTTAAAATTCTTAAATTAAATAAATTTAAAATCGACCAAATCTGGTATTCTGTATTTACATTACGTAATTTTTTCGTTATTATTGAATCTTAATTCCACTCTGATATTTATGGAAACAATTGATCTTATATGGCATCAAATTACGGATTCAGAAACAATTGTTCGCTCGGGTCTTTGGGTGGTTTCCTTAATTGTCTTTTTAGAAAATGGTGCATTTTTTGCTTTCTTTTTGCCGGGAGATTATTTATTATTTTTAACAGGGGTTTTCGGAGGAACCATGGTTTTAAAAGAACCCTTATCTGAAATTTTTATTTATATCTATGTCGCCAGTATCTTAGGATCTACTGTTGGGTTTTTAAGTGGAAGATATGCAGGAACCCGATTAGAAAATATGCGGGATAATTGGTTTTTTAAAAAGCGCTATCTTGATTCAACCAGGAAATTTTTTGATAAACATGGGCTTTCAGCTTTGATTATTTCTCGATTTTTACCAATCATTCGAACCTTTACCCCAATTTTAGCTGGAATAATCAAAATGCCATGGCTAACCTATCTATTTCTCAGTCTTTTAGGAGGCTTTTTTTGGGTAAGTATTTTGGTCGTTTCCGGATATTATTTGGGGCAATATTTTCCCTGGATAGTTAATTATGTTCAGTATATCATCCTCTTTTTCCTATTTATCACTACCTTTACCGTGATTAAGGGCTATATTTCCATAAGAAATGATCGAAAATTATAGTTACATTGTACTATTTATCCTCTCTGGCCTGGTTTTTTTAATGGTTATTTTTTCCATTGCTAAAATCTTACGGCCTCATAAACCCAATATGGAAAAGCTAAGTACCTATGAGTCAGGGGAGCAACCCATGGGAAATGCCAATCCAAAATTTAATCCTCGATTTTACATTCTTGCTCTTGTTTTTGTTCTATTTGAAGCAGAAATGGTGGTATTATTCCCTTGGAGCCTCATTTATAAATCATCGAATTATCAAAATTTGCCCAATTCTACTAAATATTTCGGTTTAATTGAACTAATGATTTTCCTTTTGATTCTAGGTTTAGCCTTGGCCATTTTATATTCAAAAGGATATTTAAATTGGGAACGAAAAGAGCCAAAAACGACGCATTTTAAAAGCCCTGTTCCAAATGATGCCTATAAGAACTATTGATTATAAAGCGTATTTTTAGGCATAAACCTTCCTCTTAATAGGATTCCAATGATTAATTCATGGGAAATTAAATTCTCTCTTATTGGATTATTTTTCGATAAATCAATGGAATAACTAAAATTCATCGTATTACTTAGATTCATTCCGGCCATTAAACCGATGGATTCCTTATGACGGTAGGAGGCCCCCGCCCAAACTAAATCTTGATAATTTACTCGCATATTCAATTCGGGAACAATATTTCCTAAAGAACTATATTTTACTAAAGCAGCTGGATAAAGCTTGATTTCATCACTGATTCTCTTGATGATTCCTATTTGTACGGCATATAATTTATTCAATTCTCCATATGGAGCATTCGCTTCGGCCGGTGCCGATTTCCCTAAAGAATAATTAACAGTATTCAATATTGGCCAAATACTTGAGAAACCGATATAGTAATTTCTTGTATAATATAAAGCACCTAAATTAACAACAGACTGGTTACCCTTTACCCTTGAATTAACCATTAATATAGGATCATTATTAATAAAATTCCTATTAAAATCAATCCCTGTTGGGGAAATATAATTAAAAAATCCTCCTGTATTATCTAATAAAACTTGTCCAAAACCAAAGGTTGTACCAAAGGAAAACTTCTTTTCTCCACCTAAAGACAAGTGGTAAGCATAAGTTAAACCAACATTAATGGTTTCAATTTGACCAAATTTGTCTGCCAATAACTGGGCGCCTAATCCTTGATGAAAAGGGCTTTTATGGGTATCAGGACGAATCCTGGTAGGGGAATGGGGGTGTCTAATGGTTTTTGAAATATTGGGGGTAGGCCCATCAGAAGTATGGTCTGTTTTATCGATTGCCCCATGAGCGGTTAAGTAAAACGAATTATTAGGAATACCCAGACCTAACCATTGAGATCGATATCCTGCTTTTAGATCAACATAATCTTCATAACCTGCAAAAGCAGGATTATACAAGAATTTATTGACCATATATTGTGAGAACTGTGGGTATTGTTGTGCAAAACCTGAAAAAGAAATGACAAGAGAAAAAATAAATAATTTCAGTTTTAATTTCATATGCATGATAAATTCCCTCGCCACTCATTGATTCTTTCTAAAATCAATTTATATTTTTAATTTAAACGTTTGAAACTTAAAGATATTTAATTTAAATGAACAAATTAATAAAAATATCAGTTTATTTAAATTAAAAGCCCCTATTCATGTTCATCCAAAAAGTCCCATTTAATGCTATCCCAGGGTTTTCTAAAATTCAATCCGATTATTTAGAGCAAAATAATCCAATTTTTAAAGAATCCATCGATCATTCATTTACCATTGGATCATTTAAAAATCAGTTGGAAGCAAAAAAATCATTCTCTCAAGAAGACCGAAAATTATTGGTTGAGCTTATTGAAAATCAATACCAGCAAATAGGGGTTCAGAAAGATGTTTCTATTTTATTAAACCCAAATACTTTTACTATTACCACAGGCCATCAATTGAATATTTTCACTGGTCCGGCCTATTATATTTATAAGATTATTACCATTATCAACCTTTCTAAGAAATTGAAGGAAGCTTATCCTGATTATCATTTTCTCCCACTTTTTTGGCTTGCTACGGAAGATCATGATTTTGAGGAAATCAATCATTTTACCCTTTTCAACAAGGAATATAAATGGGAAACTAATCAAACTGGGCCAGTAGGAAGATTTCATTTGGAAGGCCTGGGAGAAATATTGAATGAATTAAAAGACCTGCCAGATATTTTCTCAAAAGCTTATTCAAGTAATAATCTTTCAGAATCTATTCGTATCCTAATAAACGGATTATTTGAACAATATGGACTTATTTGTTTGGATGCAGACGAATCAAAACTAAAGAAAAAGCTTGTTCCCATCATTAAAAAAGAAATTTTTGAACAGGCAAGTCAATCCATTATTCAGAAAAAATTGAATCAATTTTCCTCAGAAGGGTATGAAATAAAATTATTCCCAAGAGAAATTAATTTCTTTTATATGGATTCAGGGTTTCGTGAGAGAATTGTGCAAGAGGGAGAATATTTTAGGGTAAATCAAACGAATATGGTATTTACTCGGCAAGAATTGGAAAATTTGATCGATGAACATCCTGAAAAATTTAGTCCTAATGTCGTCTTTAGACCAGTTTATCAGGAATTAATACTACCAAATTTAGCTTATATTGGTGGGCCAGGGGAAATTGCCTATTGGCTAAGTTTAAAAGGAGTTTTTAAATTACATGAGATACCTTTTCCAATTCTAGCACCTAGAAACACGGTTTTTGTCCTTCCATCTAAATTAAAAAATAAGATGGATCAACTGGGTAAACCCCTAGAGTATTTTTTTCAAACAG
The DNA here is from genome assembly GCA_964645295.1 of uncultured Cytophagales bacterium. Lineage (GTDB taxonomy): Bacteria > Bacteroidota > Bacteroidia > Cytophagales > Spirosomataceae > CAZVFE01. Next base: position 11,673 of record CAZXZK010000004.1, read on the forward strand.
ACCATGAAATAAAGGATAATTACCTAAAGGAAAATTCAGAATTTACCTTTGAATTAGAGGAAGAGATAAAGGCCTTGGAAGCCTTGTTTAATCAAATTTTAGAAAAAGGGGTTCAATTAGATAAGACCATGGAAGGACCTATTTTAGGGGAAAAACAAAAAATCCTTCATTCCATTCAAAATTTAGAAAAGAAATTAAAAAAGGCAGAAGAGCGAAAATATGAGACGGCCTTAAATCAATTGTATCAAATAAAAAATCGATTATTTCCTGATGGAAGGTGGCAAGAAAGGAAGGAAAACTTTTTAAATTTTTCGATTAATCATCCTGAATTTATGGATGAATTAATTCAGGAATTAGATCCTTTCGATTTAAAAGTAAATTTTATCTATTTATAATATGCCCCAAATAGTAGATATTGAGGAATTTATTCATTTAAAGGAAGTTTATCCGGTGGTAGATGTTCGATCGCCTGATGAATATGCTCATGCCCATATTCCAGGGGCTTATTCTTTACCCTTGTTTTCCAATTTAGAACGGGCAGATATTGGAACCCTTTACAAAAAAATGGGTAAAGAGGTGGCCATTGAAAAAGGATTAGAATATGTTGGGCCTAAAATGAAGGACTTTGTAAAAGAAGCCAAAAATTTATCGGTTGAAAAAACCATTATGGTCCATTGTTGGAGAGGCGGAATGCGAAGTTCTAGCATGGCATGGCTTTTTGAAACGGCAGGATTAACCGTATATTTATTAAAAGGGGGGTATAAGTCGTACCGAAATTGGGCTTTGAATCAGTTTCATAAAAGCTATGATTTAAAAGTTATAGGAGGAAAAACAGGTTCTGGTAAAACAGAAATAATTAAGGAATTAAAAAATCAAGGAAAACAGATACTTGATTTAGAAGGCTTAGCCAATCATAGAGGATCCTCTTTCGGTCATATTGGTTTACCAAACCAGCCAAGTTCTGAACAGTTTGAAAATTTTTTGGCTGAAGAATTAAGAGGTTTGGATTCAAAATTGCCAATTTTTGTGGAGGATGAAAGTAAGAGTATTGGTAAAGTATTTCAACCAACTGATTTTTTTAACCAATTGAGAAATTCCCCAGTTTATTTTTTAGATATTCCGGCTATCCTAAGAGCCCCTTATTTGGTTAGGGTTTATGGCTCTTATTCGAAAGAATTATTAGCTAATTCCATCAATAAAATAAAAAAAAGATTGGGAGGTCAATGGCATAAGGCAGCCTTAGAGGCCCTGGAACAAGGGAATTTAGAAGAAGTGGTTATGATTGTTCTAAATTATTATGATAAGGCCTATTTATTTGGTTTAGAAAAACGAAAGCAAGCGAGTATTCAAAGAATTGAAATGAATTCTTTGGATACCAAGGAACAAGTAAAGAATATTTTAAGTTATCTTTAATATAAAATCGTTAATGGTGGACAGGAATTTTATTAAAATATTGCATAAAAGACATTTAGAATCGGCTAATTTCCCTGCAACTTCGGATATTAAGAAATTATTCTCAACGATTATTCTCGTATTGTTCCCTGAGCAATCTCAAAAACATTTTAGTAAGGAAGATGATTTGCAAGCGTTTTGGGAAAAAATTGAATTAGATCTAGAGAAACTGCTCATTTCTATGAAAGACCAATTGCCAGGTGATGCCTCGGAAATTACCAGAAAATTTATGGAGAAAATTCCAGAGGTTTATGAGGTATTATTAACCGATGTGGAGGCGATGGTCGATGGGGATCCTGCTGCAACCACTAAATTTGAAATAATTCGAGCCTATCCAGGTTTTTATGCTTTGGCTTTCTTTCGGCTAGCACATGAATTATGTTTATTAAATGTTCCTTCCATTCCTAGAATATTGACTGAATATGCCCATTCCAAAACAGGAATTGATATCCATCCTTCAGCAAAAATTGGAAAATACTTTTGTATGGATCATGGCACAGGTATCGTTATCGGAGAAACAACGCAAATTGGAAATCATGTAAAGTTGTATCAAGGGGTTACGCTAGGAGCACTTTCTGTAGATAAAAAAATGGCTAAGATAAAAAGGCATCCCACCATTGAAGACCATGTGATTATTTATTCCGGAGCGACAATATTAGGAGGCGAGACTGTTGTTGGGAAAGGATCCATTATCGGAGGAAATGTTTGGTTAACCAAATCTGTCCCAGCCAATACCAAGATGTATCACCAAGAAAATGTAAGAATTATCCATGAGTAATTTATTTAATTTATTGGATTTAGTGGGGAATACTCCTTTGGCGGAAATTAAAAATATGAACCCAAACCCAAAGGTAAAAATATTTGGGAAATTAGAAGGGAATAATCCTGGGGGCTCTGTAAAAGATCGTGCGGCTAGGAATATGATTTCAGAGGCCCTAAAAAGAGGCGATTTAAAGCCGGGGATGAAATTAGTGGAGGCTACCTCCGGAAATACCGGAATTGCCCTTGCCATGATTGCCCGTCTATATGATATTGAAATAGAATTGGCCATGCCGCAAAATTCTACTCGCGAGAGGGTGCTGACGATGGAGGCCTTTGGGGCAAAGGTGGTATTGACTGAAAGCATAGAATCTGCCAGGGACTATGCTGAACAAAAAGCAGAAAGTGGCGAATATTTATTATTGAATCAATTCGCTAATCCGGATAACTATTTAGCGCATTATAAAACCACTGGTCCGGAAATTTGGCAGGATACAGGAGGGAAAATCACGCATTTTGTTAGTTCTATGGGAACAACGGGAACCATCATGGGAACCTCACGCTATTTAAAGGAAAAAGATTCAACTATTCAGATAGTGGGCTGTCAGCCCACGGATGGGTCATCCATTCCTGGAATTCGTAAATGGCCAGAGGAATATTTACCTAAGATTTTTGAACCAAGCAGAGTAGATAGGGTGATGGAGGTATCTCAGGAGGAGGCGACAATTACTACAAGAAATCTAGCCAAGCAAGAAGGAATATTTGGGGGGATGAGCAGCGGAGGCGCTGTAGCCGCCAGCTTAAAACTCGCCCAAGAACTCGATTCTGGATTAATCGTTTGTATCATCTGCGACCGCGGCGATCGCTATTTATCTAGCGGTTTGTTTGGGGAATGATAATCTCCCCACGCACCAAATACTCGGTGGCATTCAATAGGACAATTTTTTGGTAACCCTTAATTTCGTATTTCGTAATTTGATGATCTTTTAATTCGATGTAAAGATTTCGTTTGGTGTGAAAAAGAATGTTTTTATTTTCCGTCCTAATAAAAATTTTCATGGGTTCTTTTAATTCATCTAATTCCACGATGGTCTCCTTAATTTCTAAGTTTTCTTCAGGTTTAGCCGCATAAATTATACGGTTTCCCACTGTATCAGTTGTATAGGAGTACTGAAATGCCGGCTTATTGATATCAGCCTGAATAAACATTCCCCATTCATCTTCCCAAGATGGATTAGATTCCAGTTCTTGCCCTTCCTTTTCATTTAATTTTACCTTTTTTTGAATCGTCCAATCCTGTTTTTCTGCTAAGGCTATTTGTTGCAGAATGAATTCACGAAGACGGAAATAGTTTTGAGTTGTTGCTTGAGGTTTTTCCATACAAGAACTCATAACGATTAAACATCCAAACAATAGAATAAGCCTTAATTTCATTGATTTAGTCTTTCTTATTAAAATCTTTTCTAGAGAAGAATTTCTCAATCAAAATATAAAGTAAAATAAACAGGTATCTGCTACCCATTTCTTTAATTTTCAAATTTGATTTCCCAGCTGTTCTATTCCGCCAACTATTGGGTAATACATCATATCGATAACCTCGAATGATGGCCTTTAAAGGGAGTTCAATGGTTAAATTAAAGTGAGGAGCTAAGAATGGTTTTAAGCCATTCATGGTTTCCTTTGTATACATCTTAAAGGCATTAGTCGAATCGTTGTATTTAATTCCAACCAAAACCTTGATAATGAAATTTGCTAATCGATTAATGATTAATTTTACTTTAGGGTAATTATATGTTTTACCCCCTTTCATAAAGCGAGAACCAAAAACACAGTCTAATTGATTGGCAACTAGATGTCTATAAAATCTGACAAGGTCTTTGGGGTCATCGGATAAATCAGCCATCATGACAGCTACAATATCCCCATTAAATCTTTCTAACCCTGCTCTAACGGCATAACCAAAACCATTCGGCCCAGCATTCGTATAAATGGTTAAACTTGGGATTTTACTCGATTTTAAATTTTCTAAAATTTCAAGGGTTTTATCTTTTGAATTATCGTTTACCACGAAAATTTCATGATCTATTTTCTCTTCTTTTAATTCCTCATACAAGGATAAAAGGGTTTTTTCAATAGAACCTTCTTCGTTATAGGCAGGAATAACAATACTTAATTTTTTCATTCTTTAAGATAAAATGGGGAATAGCATTTTTTGATCTTCCTCAATCCATTCCACTATTTCTTTTAGAATATCTTTGGGTTGATATATGGGTTTCCATCCGCTTAATTTCTCGATTTTAGAAGTATCTGTCAGGTAAATGGGGATATCTCCTGGCCGATCATTTTCATCCGAATCAATTTGAATTTTATTACCAGTAAGTTCTTCACAATAGGCCGTTAATTCCAACAAAGAAGTAGAGACATTAAGGCCACCACCAACGTTAAAAATCTCTGATTTTATTGAATCGATATGCTGTATTTCCCAAATTAATAATTGGAATAAATCCTTTACGTGAAGCATATCTCGCACTTGTTTTCCCTCTCCTCCAAAACCAATATAAGATAATTTCTTATTCCAAAAATGCTTTGCCACCCATAAAACAATAACTCCTTGATCAATTTTCCCCATTTGATGAGGACCCGTTAAAACCCCACATCGATTAATGACGGATGGAATCCCGAAATTATGGGCATATTCCTGAACAAAATATTCAGAGGATAATTTGGTTGCACCATACAAAGAACGTAGGCCTTTTAATTCAAAATCCTCATTGATTCCTTTGGAAGAAAGACCTTTTACTGGAAAATTTAAATCCCATTCTAATCGGCTTATGGAGTTTTTTAAAGGAATGGCGTTTAATGAATCATAGGGGTATACCCGGCTGGTAGATAAAAACAAAAACTTTGCCCCCCATTTTCTACAATAATTGAGGGTATGGATAGTTCCATTAAAATTTGTTTCAATAAGATTTTCCAATTCCCCCGGAACTTTTCCAGCTAAAACAGAGGGTTCTGCCGCTGCATCAATTACCCAATCTGTCTGAGGAATTTTCTCAAAATCACTGGCAATCCTAACATCTCCATGAATAAAATGAATTCCTTTGGCAAGAATTTTAGCTAAATTGATTTCAGAACCCCTTCTTGAAAGGTTATCAAAACAATAAATATCAGACTCATTCAAATAATCTTTAAACAAGATTGCCAAATTGGAACCAACAAAACCACAACCACCTGTTATTAAGATTTTCATTTTATTCTTGTGCTTTGTATCGCTTATATATATCTTCAAAAATTCCTTCCTTACCAATGGTAATATCCCAGTTCGGGTAATGATCCTTCATTTTGCTCAAATCTGAATAATAACAAATATGATCCCCAATTCGGTTGGTCTCATCATATTTATATTTCATGGGAATACCAGAAATAGAAGAAATAATATCAAATGATTCTAGAATGGAAACAGAATTATTTTTTCCACCTCCGATATTATAAACTTCTGCCACTCTTGGAGCTTTGATGAATTCATCAATGAAGCGAGCCACATCGTAAGAATGAATATTATCTCTTACTTGTTTTCCCTTATATCCAAATATCGTATACTCCCTTTCAATCAGATTACATTTGATTAAATAACTTAAAAACCCGTGTAATTCCACCCCTGCATGATTTGGGCCAGTAAGACATCCGCCTCTTAAACAGGCCGTGGGCATATTAAAATACCGGCCATATTCCTGAACCGAAATATCAGCAGAAACTTTGGAGGCACCAAATAGGGAATGCTTAGACTGATCAATAGAAAAATCCTCTG
>CAZXZK010000004.1:17701-25864 GCA_964645295.1 uncultured Cytophagales bacterium
ATTCCACCAAAATATCTTGGATCATCATAATCAAATCGGGTCTCCAATTCCTTCATTTTTATAAGATTAGGAGCATCGCCATATACCTTGTTGGTCGACATATGAACGAATGGAATTTCTGTACTATACCGTCTCAATGATTCCAATAAATTAAAGGTACCAACAGCATTGGTATCAAAATCTTCAAAAGGGATGCTTGCAGCCCGATCATGACTTGGTTGGGCAGCGGTATGCACAATTGCATCAGGTTTTACTGCGGGAATAAATTTTAAAACCTCTTCCCGATCTCGAATATCAATTTGATAATGATGATAACGATCTTCATATTTTGACAGCCGATCTTTATTGATGGAATTATCTCCATTTGGGCCAAAGAAAACCATTCTTTGATTATTGTCTACCCCATGAACCTCCCATCCTTCACTTAAAAAATACTCGCAAACTTCCGAGCCAATTAAGCCTAAAGAACCTGTTACAATGATTTTTTTATTCATAAAAAATAAATTCAAATACAAATATAAAATTTTAAATTGGTTCAATTAGAAATTTTTTTGAATATTGAATGCATGCACGCATTCTCCTATAATTCTTAATTTCTAATTACTAATTCTAATTCTTTTTGTAAATTTGGCTTCAATGATTTTTTATTCATGCGAAGTAAAAGTTCAAAAATTGCCCTTATTTTATTGATTGTATTTGTTTTAGGGGGTATTTATTATTTTTTCAATAAGCCTAGCCAAACTAAAAAGCCCGTTGAGGTAGCAAGTTCCATTCAAATACCATCCTTCCTGGCAGACTCTGCTTTTCACTTTGTGGAAAGTCAAACCAGTATGGGTCCTCGGGTACCAGGTACGAATGCCCATGAAACCTTAAGGAATTTTATTTTAGCAGAATTTAAACGCTTTGGGATGGAAACCATGGTACAGGAATTTAATGTTAACTACCGAGGAAAAAATACCAAGGGGTATAATATCATGGCCCGATATAAACCAAATTTTGGGAAAAGAATCTTGTTGGCCGCCCATTATGATACCCGCCCAGTGGCGGAAAAAGATCCGGAAAATAAAATGATACCCATTGATGGCGCAGATGATGGTGCCAGTGGTGTAGGGGTTTTATTGGAAATTGCTAGGGCTATTTCTGTTGCAAGCCAAAAACCGGAAGTCGGAATAGATTTTTTATTTTTTGATTTAGAAGATGGGGGAATTCCAGATTCTGGCGATGGCTGGATTTTAGGATCTGAATATTGGTCTTCCAATTTAATGCCTACCAATTATCAGGCATTTTATGGAATATTACTGGATATGGTAGGGGCGAAAGAGGCAAAATTTCCTTTGGAGGCAGTTTCTGCTAATTATGCTCCATTCGTTCAAAAAATGATTTGGAATACGGCTAGAGAATTAGGATACGGACAATATTTTATTCAAGAACCCGGTGGCGGAATAACCGACGATCATCTTCCGGTGAATCAAAAGGCAAGAATTCAAATGATTGATATTATTAATCTCAAATCAGGGTATGATTTCCCAGATCATCATCATACTAGCAAGGATAATCTTGAAATAATTGATCCCAATACCTTGAAGGCGGTCGGCCAAACCGTTTTACACGTTTTATACCAAGAATAGGAAATGGAAAATCAGGAATTAAAAAAAGTTGAATTAAACAATCTTCATATTGAATTGGGGGCTAGAATGGTTCCCTTCGCTGGGTATAATATGCCTGTTCAATACAGCAATTTAATCCAAGAACATCATCAAGTAAGAAACCAAGTAGGTGTTTTTGATGTCAGCCATATGGGAGAAGTTTGGGTGGAAGGGCCTGAGGCTTTAAATTTGATTCAGTGGTTATGTTCCAATGATGCCAGTAAATTAGTAGATGGTAAAGTTCAATATTCGACCCTATTAAATGAAACTGGCGGGATAGTGGATGATTTATTAATCTATCGATTTAAAGAGGACAGGTATTTATTGGTGGTTAATGCTTCCAATATTGAAAAAGATTTTACTTATATTAAAGAAAAGAATCAGTTTAATTGTAGAGTAAAAAATGCATCGGAGGAATATAGCTTATTCGCCGTACAAGGGCCTAAAGCTTTAAAGGTATTAAATAAAATTTCCAGGGAAGATTTAATAGCTTTGCCCTATTATTATTTCAAACTTGGTCAGATAGGAGAAATTTCAAATATTATTATTTCTAATACAGGGTATACCGGGGCAGGGGGTTTTGAACTTTATGTGAAGAATGAAAATGCCTTGAGTTTATGGAATTTATTATTTCAGGCAGGGGAAGAATTTGGGATTCAGCCGATTGGTTTGGGAGCGAGAGATACGCTGAGGACCGAAATGGGATTTGCCCTATACGGCAATGAAATCGATGATACAACCTCCCCCATTGAAGCTGGTTTAGGTTGGATTACCTCTTTTAATAAGGAATTTATAGCAAAGGATATTCATTTTGAAATAAAAAATAAGGGGTCAAAAAATAAATTAGTGGCTTTCCTTATGGAGGAGAGAGGAATTCCAAGAAATGGTTACCAGATAAAGAATGAATCAGGAGATCTTATTGGAAGGGTTACATCTGGAACTCAATCACCCACTTTATCCAAAGCGATTGGTTTGGGGTATGTACTTTCAAACAAAGCTTCCTTGGGGAATTCAATATATATAGAAATTAGAAATCAATTAGTTAAGGCAACGATTGTAAAAACACCATTTATTTAATGAGAAAAATAGATGTTTGCTTATCTCCAGACCTGATTCATTTATATGATATTAGGGAGTCGGCTATCGTGGTAGTAGATATTTTTAGGGCAACCTCTTGTATGGTAACGGCCTTTGGAAATGGGGCAAACAAGATTCTTCCGGTAGAAGATTTGGAATTATGTCGTTCGAAGAAGAAAGAAGGATTCTTAATAGCAGCCGAAAGGAACGGGGAAAGTCCGGAAGGATTTGATTTGGGGAATTCTCCTTTTAGTTTTCAGGAAGAAAGAATCAAAGGGGCTAATATTTGTGTTACCACAACGAATGGAACGGTCGCGATAAGACGTTCTTCGATATCACCCTTGGTCATGATAGGGGCTTTTTTAAACCTTTCCATGGTAATTGAACGATTGAAAATCTGGGAAAGGGATGTGGTTGTGGTTTGTGCTGGATGGAAAGGTCGCCCGAATTTGGAGGATAGTATATTTGCGGGAGCCTTGATAGATTCTCTAAAAGAGGATTTTATTTATGCCGATGATGCCTCCATGGTTTGTCATAAATTATTTTTGGAAGGCAAGGATAATTTATTGGAATATGTAAAAAAATCTTCTCACGTTCAGCGCTTAAAAAAATTAGGAATCGAAAAGGACATTGAATTTTGTTTGAAGAAGGATTATTATGAAGTATTACCTATATTAGTAGGAGATTATCTAACCATTTAAATAGTAAATATGAAAACGTTCATCCAGGTTTTAAGCTATCTTGTAGCTTTTTTGTTTATTTTATCTGTCGTTCATTATTTTTTTAAAATTTTTCCTGAGCCGGAATTACCTGAAGGAATGGTAAGTCAGTTTTCTGAAATTTTTAATGAGTCAGGATATATGACTTTTGTAAAGATTTTTGAATTAATAGGGGCTGTTTTATTGATTATTCCTCGATTCAGAGCGATTTCTTTATTGATTTTATTTCCAATTACCATTAATATTTGTCTCTTTGAAGTATTAATTGCGAAGATGCCCGGAGTGGGGATTTTTATCCTTTTGGTTCTATTGTTAATAGGGTATTTTGAGCGGGGGAAATTTAATGGATTGATTAGCAAGTAATTATTTTTTATTTTTTTTCTCAAAGTATTTCTTTTTAAGAATAATATTTCTAACTTTGCACTCCCTTTTAGAAAATCATTTAAAATTGGATTCAATAGAGGTTGGCAGAACTTCGTTGAGCATTTGAAGAAATTAAGTGTACTAGAATGGAAGAACAAGATTGTTCAGAACTGGTATTGGTTTTAGTGGTTTGAATGCCCATCCCTAGAATTAAATATTAAGCTGTACAAGATGAAAAAGCTCTCTTTAAAGGAGGCGACGCATCTTGTCGTTTTATTCCAATTCTGTTCTTATTGTTCAAAAAACGCGGTTTTCCGTGTTACCCTACAACAAGCCGAGGTAGCCTTGTAGGTAGTTTTAATTTTTTAAAAACATTTTTATGTCTGGAATTATTGGTAAAAAAATCGGGATGACCAGCCTATTCGATGAGAACGGATTAAACGTTCCATGTACGCTGATTGAAGCCGGGCCTTGCGTTGTTACGCAGGTTAAGACCGTAGAGAAGGATGGCTATGATGCTGTTCAATTGGGCTTTGGGGAGAAAAAAGAAAAGAATACCACCAAATCTTTGTTGGGTCATTTCAAAAAGGCGAAGACGAGTCCGAAGAAGAAATTAGTTGAATTTCGTTCGTTTACAGATTCTTTAAATTTAGGAGATGTAATCAATGTTGAGAAGTTTGAGGTTGGGGACTTTGTTGATGCGGTAGGAACTTCAAAAGGTAAAGGATTTCAAGGTGTTGTTAAGCGTCATGGATTTGGCGGGGTTGGCGGAGCGACTCACGGGCAGCACAACAGATTAAGAGCGCCAGGATCGATTGGTGCTTGTTCATTTCCTGCGCGTGTATTTAAAGGTCTGAGAATGGCCGGACGTACGGGGGGTGCTCGAGTGATGGTGGAGAACCTTAGAATTTTAAGGGTTTATCCTGATAAGAATTTATTAGTGGTTTCTGGATCAGTTCCAGGAGCAAAAAATTCTTATGTTACAATTGAAAAATATGTTGAATAAGCTTCCCAAATAAATTAGAAAATGGAATTAGCGATATATAATATGGAGGGAAAAGATACCGGAAAGAAAGTAAAGCTTTCGAAGGATATCTTTGGAATAACCCCAAATGAACACGTGGTATATCTTGACGTAAAGCAGTATTTAGCGAATCAGCGTCAGGGTACTCACAAAGCGAAAGAGAGAGCAGAGGTTGCTCGTTCTACACGCAAGATCAAAAAACAAAAAGGTACAGGAGGCGCACGTGCGGGTTCTTTAAAATCTCCAATTTTCAAAGGGGGTGGTAGAATATTTGGCCCTAGACCAAGAGATTACCATTTCAAATTGAATAAGAAGGTTAAGAATTTGGCTCGTCAGTCTGCTTTAGCTGCTAAGGTGCAATCAGGAGATGTATCTATTTTAGATACGGTAAATTTTGATTCACCAAAGACTAAGTCATATTTATCGATGTTAAAGGCTTTATCAATGGATGGAGCTAAGACATTATTAATTACTCCAGAGACGAACAAGAATGTGGTATTATCTGGAAGAAATATTCCTAAGACAAAGATTACGAATGCTGGGGATATCAATACATATGATTTAGTAAATGCTTCAAAATTGTTAATTACTCTTGAAGCATTGGAAAAAATTGAAACATCATTTAAATAATATTAAAGATGAGCATTATTAAACGTCCGGCATTGACTGAAAAGTCTCAATCTATGCAAGAGAAAGGCAAGTATACGTTTATTGTTGACTTAACAGCCAACAAGATTCAGATTGCCAGGGAAATAAAGAAGATGTATGGTGTTGAAGTTACCGATGTAACAACCATGCGTCAGTTTGGTAAGAAGAAGTCTAGAAGTACGAAAACTAGAATTACTTCAGGAAGAACTTCCACCTTTAAGAAGGCGATTGTAACAGTTGCTGAAGGGGAGATCATTGATTTTTATTCAGGAATATAATTTTTATAACTAAGGGGGTTCACCCGATAAATGAACTAATTAAATGGCAGCAATAAAAAAATTAAAACCAACAACTCCCGGACAGCGCCAGCGTATTGCGCCGACGTTCGAGGAGATTACTGCTAAGGCTCCATACAAACCATTGTTAGAGCCCATTAAAAGAACTGGTGGTAGGAATAGTGATGGCCGTAGATCCATGAGATATATTGGAGGAGGTCATAAGCGTCGTTATCGTATAATTGATTTTGCGAGAAGAAAGTTTGATGTTCCGGCTGAGGTATTATCGATTGAATATGATCCGAACAGAACAGCGAGAATTGCTTTAATTGAATATAAAGATGGAGAGAAAGCGTATATCATTGCTCCGAAAGGATTACAGGTAGGCTCTACCATTGTTTCAGGTGAAAAGGTGGTTCCTGAGGTAGGTAATGCTATGAAATTAGCGAATATACCTTTAGGTACCCTGGTTCATGCAATCGAATTACGTCCTGGTGCTGGTGCTGAATTAGCACGTTCAGCAGGAACCTATGCTCAATTATTAGCCAGAGAAGGAAAGTATGCTACTTTAAAATTACCTTCAGGAGAGATGAGATTAGTCTTATCAAGTTGTTTGGCAACTGTTGGAACTGTTTCCAATGAGAACCACATGAATATTAATTTAGGAAAGGCGGGTCGCAAACGTTGGTTAGGTCGCCGCCCGAGAGTTCGTGGTGTTGTTATGAACCCAGTTGACCACCCAATGGGAGGTGGTGAAGGTCGTGCATCAGGAGGTCACCCTCGTTCTAGAAATGGTTTATTAGCGAAAGGTAAGAAAACCAGAGATCCGAAAAAGAGCACGAATCGTCTGATTATTAGTAAAAGAAAATAATAAATAAGAGAAATAATAAATGGCACGTTCATTAAAAAAAGGTCCTTATATTGATTATCGTCTAGACAACAAAGTGCAGGCGATGAATGAATCTGGAAAGAAGTCTGTGATCAAAACTTGGTCTAGACGTTCAATGATTTCACCAGATTTCATCGGACATACATTTGCAGTACACAATGGTAATAAATTTGTTCCAGTTTATGTAACTGAAAACATGGTTGGTCATAAATTAGGGGAGTTTTCTCCGACACGTAATTTCCGTGGTCATATTGCCAAAAAGGATAAAGGTAAAAAATAATTAACAGGTTAAAACCTAGTAATAAAGATAAAGATGGAAGCAGTTGCTAAATTAAAGAATGTTCCTACTTCGCCTCAGAAAATGAGAATCGTTGCTGATATGGTACGAGGACAAAAAGTTTCCAAGGCATTGGCGATTTTAAAATTTGAATCGAGAGTTGGAGCAAAAAGCATTGAAAAGTTATTACTTTCTGCCGTTGCGAATTGGCAGGGGAAATATCAGGATGTAAGCATTGAAGATGCGGATCTATTCGTGAAGACAATTTTTGTTGATGGAGGTTCCTCCTTGAAAAGATTGCGTCCGGCACCACAAGGAAGAGGGCATCGTATTTTAAAACGCTCAAATCATATCACTTTAGTGGTAGCATCAAGTGCTGCTCCGGTTGTGGAAGAAGTAGAAACAAAATCAGAAGAAAATTAAACTTTAATAAAAAAAGAAATGGGACAAAAAATTAACCCCGTTGGATTAAGATTAGGAGTTATCAGAGGTTGGGATTCTAACTGGTATGGAGGCAAAACTTTTGCTGACAAATTAGTCGAAGACGATAAAATCCGTAAATACGTTTACGCTCGTATTCCTAAGGGATCCATCTCTAAAGTTATCATTGAACGAACTTTAAAGCGTATTACGCTGACAATTAACACGGCTCGTGCTGGTGTTGTTATTGGAAAGCAAGGTGCTGAGGTAGATAAATTAAAGGAAGAGTTAAAAGCAATTACTGGAAAAGACGTTCAAATCAACATTTTCGAAATTAAGCGCCCAGAATTGGATGCGAAATTAATTGGTGAGGGAATTGCTCAGCAGTTACAAGCTCGTATTTCATTTAGACGTGCGATGAAGCAAGCGATTGCTTCTGCCATGAGAGTAGGTGCTCAGGGGATAAAGATTAAATTATCCGGACGTTTAGGTGGTGCAGAAATGGCCCGTTCTGAAGGTTATAAGGAAGGAAGAATTCCTCTTCATACGATCCGTGCTGACGTGGATTATGCGATTTCTGAAGCTTTAACTGTCTACGGTAAAATTGGTATTAAGGTATGGGTTTTCCGTGGTGAAGTTTATGGAAAGCGTGATTTATCACCAAATGCTGGAATCGGAATGAGTGCTGGTAATCAGAATGAATCAAGAGTAGGAATGGATAGAGGAAGAAGAAGAGATCGTTCGGAAGCCGATAAAAAACAAGGCGGATTAAGAGGAAAGAGAAGATAGGTTTTAATTAATTAGAAATTAGAAAAATAGAAATAA